>DATJEA010000261.1:0-1783 GCA_035497095.1 Acetobacteraceae bacterium
GGGATCTGGGGTGGCCGACTTTCGAGCTGCCCTCCACCATCCGGCAGTTGCGCCGATGCTGTTACGGTCATCACGGGCGCCACAACTGCCATGCGTCATACAAGCCGGCAGTCCACGGTGCGGACGCGTGACGCGTCGCGCCCGCTATTTCGCCCGCGCCATGCAACGCTGCCAGCGCTGGTCCACGCGCCCGGCAAACCATGCGGTGGTGAGCTTGCGGGTGATCTTGGGGCTCTTCAGCGTGATGCCGGGTAATTGGGCCCGCGGCAGCGGTTTGTGTTCGATGGCCTCGGCCAGCGCATACACGCGGGCGTAGAGTTTGCTGTCTGCAAAGTCGTGACTCTCGCCCTGTTCCAGGGCGCGATGGATGGCCCGATCACTCATGTCCAACGGCGCGGACAAACTGCGCACAGCCCGTTCCGTGGCACCGGGGCGGTCACCGAAACCGGCGTCCGGCGGCACCAGGTCGCCGTCCAGCGCCAGCGGTATGCCGGAAGCGACGCTCACCGCATGCTGGAACGCGGCGTTGCGGCTGGCGTACCAGCCGGCGTTGAAATCAGCGAAGCGATAGAGCGGCCGCGGGTAATCCACCGGATAGCCGAGCAAGTGCGCGATGCCGAAGTACATGCCACCGCGCCGGCTGAACACCTCGTCACGGATCGAGCGCTGCAGCGGATACGGATAATCGTGGGCATGCGCCTCGGCGAACGCGATGCTCACCTGCATCGGCCCGCCGGTGTGCACCGGATTGAAGTCGCCGAACAGGCGCTTGCCCAGCGGCACCATGCCGATGAAATCCTGAAAGATCCCGCTCAATTGCTTCTCGGTGCGCGCCGTCGCCAGCCGTTCGCTGTAGCGCCGGCCATCGGGCGACTTCAACCACAGCGCCGCGTCCACCAGGAAACCGGGCACGTGTTTCGCTGCGGCACGGCGATCGATCTCCTGCCGCGCGATCTTCGCCAGCCCCGGTACGACGGGGTCGACCTTGAAACCCGATTCCTGTTCGGTCACCGCCAGCACCGCACACAGGTTGGCCGTCTCCGGTTCGATGCCTTGTGCGGCGAAGGCCACCTGGATGTCGGTGGCCCAGCCCTCGTGATCGGTCACGCCGGCCGGCATCAGCCGCGCGATCTGCGCGCGCACCTGTGCCGGGCTGCGCGGCGGTTGCGTTTGCTGGGAGGCGCAGCCAGCCAGCAACGCTGCGGCCAGCCATGCGGCCAGGCGGCGACGCAAGGCGGCGCGGAATGAATGGTCGGGCGCTGCATCGGGGACGTTCATGTCAGGCCGGTCATTTACCAGAACAGGGGCAGGGATGTTCTGTACAGGGCGCGCGGTGAAGCAGCAAGCCGATGATTCGCGCTCACCGCACAAAAGTTCGGCGGCGGGTGGTGCCCGCCGCCGTGGTGTACCGCCTGCTGTCGGGCGACTCAGTGCGCCGGCTTGATCCAGCCGTGCATCGTCAGCCAGCGTGAGAAGTCGCCGAACCAGCCGGTGCTGGTGGTTGTTTTCTGGTACATGCCGAAGCCGTGGCCGCCTTGCTCATACAGGTGGAATTCCACCGGGCGCTTGGCGTCGCGCCAGCTCTGGATGAGGCCGAAGCCGGCGTTGCCGAAGAACGGGTCGTCGGCGGCCAGCGCCACGAACATGGGCGGCGCATCGGCCGGTACTTTCACCGCCGCGAGCGGGCCGTAGATGAGGCCGATGAAGGCGGGCTTGGCGCTCTCGACGTTCAGTTCGGTGGCCAGCGTCAGCATGGCGCCGGCGGAGAAGCCGACCATGCCGA
>DATJEA010000262.1:0-3753 GCA_035497095.1 Acetobacteraceae bacterium
CTGACGCAGCGCACCCAGGGCGGCGGTGCGGGCGACGCCGATCCGTTGTTCGGCGTCCGCGATCTGGGTGTCGAGCCGGGCATTCAGTGTGGCCGCCTCGGCGGCGGCCTCCTGCTTGGCCTTGCCGACCGCCCTGGCGATCTCGGCCTGTGCGCCGGCCTGGGCGGCACGGATCGCCGTGGTCTGCTCCGCCACCGCGGCATCCGCCTCGATCTTGGCGGCACGGGCAGCGTCGAGATCCTGGGCGATCCGGGCGGCGCGCATCTCGATCACGGCGCCCACCTTCGGCAGCGCCCAGCGCGAGACCAGCAGGTAGAACACCGGGAAGATGATCGCCAGCCAGACCATCTGGCTGATGGTCAGCTTGTTGCCGAAATCAAGCTGCGGCATGCCCTCCGCCGCCATCGCGGAGAAGGGGATGCAGAGCAAGCCCACGGTGAGCGGCGTGGTACGGCGCAACAAGGCCACCAGCTTCGACATGATATCCTCCGGCTGTTTCGACGCCGCGGCGCCGGTCAGACGAACAGGATGATGAACGCGATGACCAGCGCGTACAGCGCCACCGCCTCGGTCAACGCAAAGCCCAGAATGGCCAGGCCGAACACCTTGTCGCGCGAGGCCGGGTTGCGGGCCACGCTGGTGACCAGGGCGGCAAAGATGTTGCCGATACCGACGCCGACGCCGGCGAGGGCGATCACGGCGAGACCGGCACCGATATCCTTGGCTGCATTGATATCCATTTCGACTTCCTTTCGTAGAGTCCGGCCGAGCGGCGGCGGCGCCGTCCGAGGCCATCCAGTTGTGGGGGATCAGTGAAGGTGAACGGCGTCGTGCAGGTAGATGCAGGTCAACACGGCGAACACATAGGCTTGCAGCACCGCGACCAGCACTTCGAAGCCGATGAGAATGACGTTGATGCCGAGCGACAGCGCCGCCGGCAGCAGCGCGATCGACTGGAAACCGCCCATCAGGCCGGCGCTGCCGAGCATGATGACGAAGGCGCCGAACACCTGCAGCATCACGTGGCCGGCCATCATGTTGGCGAACAGACGAACCGACAGCGAGATCAGCCGCGAGACGTAGGACAGTATCTCGATCGGCACCAGCAGCGGCAGCAGCACCGCCGGCACGCCCTGCGGCACGAAGTAGCTGAACCAGTGCAGCCCGTGATAGCGCAGGCCGACCACCGTGGTCATCACCACCACCATCACCGTCAGCAGCCCGGTGTTCGCGATATGGCTGGTGAAGGTGAACATATACGGCACCACGCCCAGCAGATTGCCGAGCAGGATGAAGCCGAACAGCGCGAAGATGAACGGAAAGAACCGCCTGGCGCCTTCGCCGATGGTGTCCACGCACATCTGCAGCACGCCGTCATAGGCCAGTTCGGCCATGGTCTGCAGCCGGCCGGGCACCAGTGCCTTCGGCCGCATCCCGACATACAGCGTGCCGAGCACCAGCGCGCAGGAGATCAGCATCATCAGGTTGGACTGGGTGAAGTTCACCGATGCCCCAAGCGGACCAAACGCGGTCGTCAGCTTGAACTGGCCCAGTGCGTCGATGGTTTGAGACTCGGCAGCCACCTTGAACCCTCTGTCATCATCCGGCCACCTTGGCCGGCCTCGTTACGCCCGAACCCGGGCCTTTCGTCAATCCCATCGTTTGCCCGGCCCGCTGTTTGCCAGCCCGGCTGCCAGCCCGTCAACGCCGCGGCACGAACATGCGCCACACATTCAGCACGCCGGCCGCGCCGCCCAGCAACACGAACACACCGAGAAACACCGGGCGGGTGCCTAACCAACGATCCAGCGCCCAGCCGATGGCCACCGCCACCACCAATGCCGTAACCATCTCGACGCCCACCCTGACGCCAATCCGCCAGGCCGCCCCGTCCAGCCCGCTGGGCTCGCCCTTCGCGGTGCTCGCCGGCACATCCAGCCCCTGCTTCTCGCGGGCGGCTCGCAGGCGCCGTTCGAAGGTGTCGTCACCCGGCTTTTCGTCCATAGTGGCTCCTGGCAGGTTCCCCGCCGAAAAGCGAGCACTTGCTACCGTTGCGGTGCTGGTGTGTCAAGAACGCCAGGACCATTATCTTGCCTGCTCGCCAGCCAGCCCATTCGGGGCCGCTCCATCTGCATCAGGGATGTCCATACCATGAGCCACCTGCTTCACCGCACCTTGTTCGCCGACCCGCCGATCGCCACCAGCGGCGATGGCATCTACCTGCGCACCGCCGACGGGCACGAGGTGATCGACGGCTCCGGCGGCGCCGCGGTCGCCTGCCTCGGGCACGGCAATGCGCGGGTGAATGCGGCGATCGCGGCGCAGATCGCCAAGGTCGCCTATGTCCATACCGCGCTGTTCAGCAATGCGGCGGCCGAGGAACTGGCCGATATGCTGGTCGGCCATGCGCCGGGCGGGCTCACCCATGCCTATCTGGCCTCCTCCGGCTCGGAGGGCACCGAGGCGGCGCTGAAACTGGCGCGGCAGTATTTCCTGGAGGCCGGGCAGCCGCAGCGCACCCGCTACATCTCCAGGCGCGGCAGCTATCACGGCAATACGCTCGGCGCGCTCTCGGCCGGCGGCAACGCGATGCGCCGGGCGCCGTACGCGCCGATGCTGTCGGACGCCTTCAGCCATGTCTCGCCGGCCTTCGCCTATCGCTTCAAGCGCGATGACGAGACCGAGGCCCAGTTCACCGAGCGCCTGGCCACCGAGCTGGAGGCCGAGTTCCAGCGGCTTGGCCCGCAGAACGTGATCGCCTTCATCGCCGAACCGGTGGTCGGCGCCACCACCGGCTGCGTCACCGCGCCCTCCGGCTATTTCCGCCGGGTGCGCGAGATCTGCGACCGCCACGGCGCGCTGCTGATCCTGGACGAGGTGATGTGCGGCATGGGCCGCACCGGCACCATCCATGCCTGGGAACAGGAGGGCATCGCCCCCGACATCCAGGTGATCGCCAAGGGGCTGGGCGGCGGCTACCAGCCGATTGGCGGCATCCTGATCGCCGGGCGGATCATCGAGGCATTCCGCGCCGGCTCCGGCAGCTTCATGCACGGCCACACCTACCAGGCGCACCCGGTCGCCTGCGCCGCCGCGCTGGCAGTACAAAAAGTAATCCGCGACGACGGGCTGGTGGAGAACGTCCGCAAGATGGGCGACCTGCTGTCCGCCGCGCTGACCGAGCGGCTCGGCAATCACCGCCATGTCGGCGACATCCGCGGCCGCGGCCTGTTCTGGGCGATCGAACTGGTGCGCGACCGCGCCAGCAAGGCGGTGTTCGACCCGGCGCTGAAGCTGAACGACCGGATCAAGCAGGAAGCCTATCAACGTGGCCTGGCGATCTATCCGATGGGCGGCACGATCGACGGCCGGCAGGGCGATCATGTGATCGTCGCCCCCCCGTACATCGCCACCGCTTCCGACATCGACGCCATCGTCGCCCGCCTCGGCGACGCGGTTGATGCCGCTGTCGCCAGCGCCTGAGCCGAGAGAGCAAAAGGCTCGCATGGCGTTTGCTGTCGATCGGGGCTACCGTGAACCGGCCGGCGATTTCACATGCAAGCGCCATCCCGGATGCTGCCTCTAGCATCCGGGGCGGCCACAGGCCGCACGACGAAACCCAATGGTTTTGCCGGCTGGCATGAGTCTTTCCGCTCAGTCGGGCGGTTTCGTCGTGCGGCCTGTGGCCGCCCCGGATGCTAGAGGCAGCATCCGGGATGGCGCTTGCATGTGAAATCGCCGGCCGGTTCACGG
>DATJEA010000263.1:0-1889 GCA_035497095.1 Acetobacteraceae bacterium
GCTGACCCAGGGCGCCAGATCGGTCTACGCGATGGACGACGCCGACCGCGAACGCAAGCTGAAGCAGTTCAAGCCGTCGCAGAAAGTCGAAGTCAGCCGCTTCAAGGGCCTCGGCGAGATGCCGCCATCGGCGCTGAAGGAAACCACGATGGACCCGGCCAAGCGCACCCTGCTGAAAGTGGTCGCCGCCATCGAGGAGCGCGCCGCGACCAACGCGCTGGTCGAGCGCCTGATGGGCCGCCGCCCGGAGGCGCGGTTCGAATTCATCCAGGAACACGCCCGCGACGCGGTCGAGCTGGACGTCTAGGACGCACTGATCGGCGTGCCGTGGCTCAGGCGCGCTGGCCGCCCGGGGCGGCATTGTCCGGCGCGGTCTCGGCCGCATCGGAGCCGTCGCTGGCGAGGGCGGCGAAGCGCGCCTTGAGCGCGGCCTGATCCTCTTCGGACAGGTCCTCCAGGTCGAGCAGCGCATTGCGGGCGCCCTCGCTGGCGCGGATCAGCTCATCCAGCTTCAACTGCAGCGCCGTCATGTCGCGGTTCTGGGTGTTCTGGATCAGGAACACCATCAGGAAGGTGACGATGGTGGTGCCGGTGTTGATCACCAGTTGCCAGGTGTCGG
Organism: Acetobacteraceae bacterium; assembly: GCA_035497095.1. Classification (GTDB taxonomy): domain Bacteria; phylum Pseudomonadota; class Alphaproteobacteria; order Acetobacterales; family Acetobacteraceae; genus 70-18. The sequence goes on from DATJEA010000263.1 coordinate 620, forward strand.
AGTAGTGGAACACCGGCCCGCTGACGACCCACAGCACGACCACCGAACAGGCCAGGACGAAAGCGATCGGGTGGCCGCTGGCTTTGGAGATGAATTGTGCCGCGCGATTGAACGCGGCGGCGAACCCTCGGCGGCACTGCTTTCCGGCGGCGTTCTGGCTGGCCATGCTGGCGTTTCCATCGCGTTGTGCTGTGGACTGACCGGAACATGGGGCCGCGGCAGACTCATTGCAAACTGTATCACGAAGCTGTGCTGGACTCGCCGCATCGCGCGCCGCTGAACCAGCCGCTCTCACCGAGGGGTCAGCGCATGTCCCCTGTCCCCGGCCGGCTCGGCCGCGATGGCAAGCTCTGCGTAATAGCCGGCGCCGGCGGCATCATGAACCGGGCGCCGCGGCCGGGGCATGGCCGGAACCGGGAGCCTACTTCGCCCGCAACGCCACCGCCCGCACATCCTCGCCGACATGCGCCGCGAACCTCGCAAAATTCTTCTCGAACCGCCCCAGCAGTTCGCGCGCCGTCGCGTCATAGGCGGGTTTGTCGGCCCAGGCCTCGCGCGGGTTCAGCACGCCGGCCGGGATACCGGGCACCGCGTCCGGGATCGCCAGGCCGAAGAACGGGTCGCTGTGGTAGCTGGCGCGGGCCAGCGTGCCGTCCAGCGCCGCGGCCAGCAGCGCGCGGGTATGGGCGATCGGCATCCGGCTGCCGGTGCCGTGCGCGCCGCCGCTCCAGCCGGTGTTGACCAGCCAGCAATCGACGCCGTGGGCGGCGATCTGCTCGGCCAGCATGCGGCCGTATCGCTCGGGCGGGCGCGGCAGGAACGGGTCGCCGAAGCAGGCGCTGAAGGTCGCTTTCGGCGCGCTGCCGGCGCCCTTCACGGTGCCGGCGACGATCGCGGTGTAGCCGGACAGGAAGTGATACATCGCCTGCGCCGGCGTCAATCTGGCGATCGGCGGCAGCACCCCGAACGCGTCGCAGGTCAGCATCAGCACGTTCTTCGGCTGCCCGCCCATGCCCTCAGGCACCGCGTTGGGGATGAACTCCACCGGGTAGCAGCTGCGGGTGTTCTCGGTGAGGCTCTTGTCGGACAGGTCGAGCCGCCCGCGCTGATCGGCGACCACGTTCTCCAGCACGGTGCCGAAGCGGTGGCTGGCGGTCCAGATCTCCGGCTCCGCGTGCTGGCTGAGGTTGATCACCTTGGCGTAACAGCCGCCCTCGAAGTTGAACACCCCGTCCGGCCCCCAGCCATGCTCGTCATCGCCGATCAGCGG
>DATJEA010000264.1:0-11702 GCA_035497095.1 Acetobacteraceae bacterium
CGCCAGAGCGGCGGACAAAAGGCTGAGGGCATGGCAGGTAAATCGAGCGCGAAAAGCCGGGATCGCGGCAGCATCGTGATCCGGCGGGAGGAGATTGTCGAAGGCGGCCATCACGGCGGCGCCTGGAAGGTCGCCTATGCCGATTTCGTCACCGCGATGATGGCGTTCTTCCTGCTGATGTGGCTGCTGAACGCCACCACCGAGGCGCAGCGCAAGGGCATCGCCGATTATTTCACCCCGAACAACATCCTCAGCCGCGGCTCTTCCGGCACCGGGCTGCCGTTCGGCGGCAAGACGCCGTTCGAGCAGGGCGAGCTGGTGTCCGACCGCGGCGCGCAGGCGGTGATGCAGGGCCGCGCGCCGACCGCGCCGCAGCATGACGATCCGCAACCGCCCGGCGTGCCGGCCAATGCCCAGGGCGGCCATACCGAGGACGCGCCGGGCAACGGCCAGCAGAACGGCCTGCCGGAGGATGCCAGCGGCGATACCAGGGTCGATGCCAACAGCCGCGGGCCGCAGGCGGTCGGTGGCGGCACCGCCGCGGTGGCGGCGCCGGTGCCGGCGCAGACGCTGGGGCAGGCGGCGCAGCTGGCCAACGCCGGCAGCGGGGTCAAGGACCCGGCCGGACCGGCGGCGCACGCGCTGGATGCGGCGGCGCTGCGGGCGGCGGCGGCAGAGCGGGAGAAGGTGGCGTTCGATGCGGCGGCGGCGCAGATCCGGGCGGCCATCGCCAGCGACCCGCAACTGGCGGCGCTGTCGGCGCAGCTGTCGATCGACCTGACGCCGGAGGGGCTGCGCATCCAGATGCTGGACGCCGACCGCCGCTCGATGTTCGCCACCGGCTCGGCGACACCGAACGGCTATGCCAGGCTGGTGCTGGGCAAGATCGCCCCGGCGCTGCTGAAGCTGCATGGCGAGATCACGGTGGCCGGGCATACCGACGCGGCGCCGTACAAGGGCACCGGCAAGAGCAACTGGGAACTCTCCACCGAGCGCGCCAACGCGACGCGGCGGATGCTGGTGGAGGCGGGGGTGCCGCCGGGGCGGTTCCGCAGCGTGACCGGCAATGCCGACCGCGATCTGCTGCTGCCGGCCGACCCGCTGGCCGCCGCCAACCGGCGCATCGCCATCATGGTGCTGCGCGCGGCGCCCCCGCCGGCAGCGGGGCATTGAGCGGCCGATGCTGACCATTGGCGGCCTGGTCTTTTTGATGGCCTGCGTGTTCGGCAGCTACGTGGCCTCGGGCGGCAGCCTGGAGCCGCTGATGGAGGCGATGCCGTTCGAACTGTGGACGATCGGCGGCGCCGCCATCGCCACCTTCGTGATGTCCAACAGCATGCACGACGTGAAGCACACGCTGGCCGGCTTCAAGAAGATCCTGAAGGGCGCCGTCTATACCAAGGAGGACTACGTCGAACTGCTCAGCCTGCTGTATTATTTCGTGCGGCTGGCCAGCACCAAGGGCTCGATGGCGCTGGAGCCGCATATCGAAAAGCCGGACGAGAGTGCGGCGTTCCGGAAATTTCCCAAGCTCCTGGCCAACCATCATGCCAGCGACATGGTGTGCGACTATCTGCGCATGGTCGGCATGAACGCCGACGACCCGAACCAGATCGAGGACGTGATGGGGCGGGAGTTGAAAAAGACGCTGCACGAGGAGCTGCACGGCGCGCACGCCTTGCAGACCATGGCCGACGGGCTGCCGGCGCTGGGCATCGTCGCCGCCGTGCTCGGGGTGATCAAGACCATGTCGCATATCAACGATCCGCCGGCGGTGCTGGGGGCGATGATCGGCGGCGCGCTGGTCGGCACCTTCCTCGGCGTGCTGCTGGCCTATGGCATGGTCGGCCCGTTCTCCTCGCGGCTGAAGGCGGTGGTGGAGGAGGAGAGCAAGTTCTACGAGGTGATCCGCGCCGTGCTGGTGGCGCATCTGCACGGCAATGCGCCGCAGGTGAGCGTGGAGACCGGCCGCAAGATGGCGCCCAACCAGCACATGCCGAGCTTCGCCGAGCTGGAAGGCGCGGTGCAGACATTGCAGATCACCTGATTTGTGCGCCGGCGGACGGCCGTGGAAACGTTGTTCAAAGCATGGCTCCGGCGCCGGCAGGCGTGCTATGCACGCCGCGGCCGCCGGGGTGATATCGCCCCGAAGCCATTGCTGCGACCCTTGCGGAGACCCACGAGCATGAAGCTGAACATCGGCAGCGGCGAGGCCAGACGCGACGGCTATATCAATATCGACCGCCAGGCGCGGCATGCCCCGGACCTGGTGTGGGACCTGGAGCGCACCCCCTGGCCGTTCGACGACAATGTGGTGGAGGAGGTGGTGGCGCATCATGTGCTGACCCATCTCGGCCGCCGGCCGCCGGTGTTCTACGGCATCATCCGCGAGCTTTATCGCGTGCTGCAACCGGGCGGCACCATCGACATCATCACCGTGCATCCGCGCTGCGACGACTACTGGAGCGACCCGACCAATGTGCGCCCGATCACGCCGCAGGGCATGGCGCGGTTCGGCCGCGCCTATGCCGCGGTGTTCGCCGAGGCCGGGGTGCCCGCCTCGGCGCTGGCCGAGGAACTGGATGTGGATTTCGAGATCGTCTCGATCGAAAACCAGTTGCTCGGCGACTGGGCGCACCGGTTTTCCGCCGGCGAACTGACCGCCGAGCAGGTGGACCGCGCCGCGCAGGAGAGCTGGAACGTGGTCCAGCATATCAATATGGTCATGCGCAAGCTCTGACCGGCTTCATCCATTGCCCTCATTCCAGCAGGACTGCGCCATCATGAAACTCAATCTCGGTTGCGGACGCGCCAGGCGCGAAGGCTATGTCAACATCGACCGTCGCGAGGCGGTGGCGCCCGATCTGGTATGGGACCTGGAGGTGACGCCCTGGCCGTTCGAGGCGGATTCGATCGAGGAGATCGTTGCCCATAACGTGCTGCAGCAGGTGGGGCAGGACCCGCAGGTGTTTCTCGCGGTGATCAGCGAGATGCACCGGGTGCTGATGCCCGGTGGCAGCATCGACATCACCGCACCGCATCATCGCTCCGATCTGTTCTGGGACGATCCGGCCAATGTGCGGGTGATCAGCCAGGGGGTGTTTTTGCTGTTGAGCAAGGCAAGATGCACGGAATACCGTGAGAGCGGCCTGGTCTTCACGCCGCTGGCCGAGGAGCTGGACGTCGATTTCGAGATCGTCACCGTCACCAATGCGCTGCATGGCGACTGGTCGCGCCGCTTCGGCGCCGGCGAGATGACCCAGGAGGAGACCACCCTGGCGGTGGCCAGCAACGCCAATGTGGTGGAGACGGTCGGCATGATCGTCCGCAAGGTGCCGGCCGTCGTGAACTGAACCAAGGAAACGTTTGCCTCTTGTCGCGTTGCATGGTGACGCGCGGAGAGAGGCAAGGAAGGTCTTCTTTTTGTGAACAAAAAGAAGCAAAAAAACTTCCTGATGGCGCTTCGCGCCAAAGACTTTGTGACGGCGCGCAGCGCCTTGGGGGGTTGGAGACTCTGCCCTCTCCGCCCGCCCGACGTTGCAAGGCGAATGAAGTTTTTGCGCGCTTTTTTTCAAAAAGCGCCGCTTGCCTGCCGATACCTGCATGTTGATGGCAGTTCGGACGCGGCGCAGCCCTGATCAACAGATAATGCGACAATAGCCGTTCACAAAGAGATGTAGAGACTGAGAGGAGCAAGCCAGGAGGATCACCTTCCTCTTCGCCTCTACGTCTCTTTGCGGGTCTGTGTTGCCGAAAGCCGGTAGCGCGGAAATTTCGGGTCTCCGGCCGATCAGGGCAGCGCGTCGATGCGGAACGGCGTGGTGATCTGGTGCGCCATGCGGACTTCCACGCCGGGCCCGCCCGCCGCCTGCGGCCATTTATCGCGGTCCAGATGGCCGCGGTAACTGGTCAGCAGCAGCAGGCTGGTTTCCCGCGCTGTCTTGGCCCCGGCCGGCGCCAGGATGATCGAAAAGGCGGTGAGTTCGGCGCCGTCCGACAGCGGCAGCGCGTGCTTCGGCAGGTGCTTGATCGCCAGGCCATGCGCGACCGCATAGCCGCGCACGACCTCGGCATAGGCGTGGTCATCGGCTAGGCCCGCCGCTGTCATGCGGCGCAGGGCGCAGGTGTGGAATGGCGGGTCCTCCACCGTCAGCACGTAGCGCGCGCCGCCCAGGTTCAGCCGCCAGCCGTGCCCAGGGTCGGCGTGCAGGTAGTTGCTCACCTCGCGCGCTGTGAGTTCAGTGGCGTCCAGCGCCCGCAGCGCCGACGCCAGCGCGTCCGCGGCCGGGAAGCTCTGCAAACACAGGCGCTGATACAGGCCGGCCATTGCCGCCGCCTCGGCCGCAGGCAGGCCGGGCTTCGGCGCGGCCGGCACCGCGATGGCCGGCGGCTCCGCCGTGGCGCGCGGGGTGGGGGTGGCGCCCGATGGGGCGCAGCCGAAACAGGCCAGCGCCAGTGCCAGCCCGGCGAGTGCGTGCTTCATGCTGCCTCTCCGTCGATCGCGGCGCGGCGCCAGGCGGCCACCCTCCAACCGATCGGCCGCAAACCGTCCCGGCTCACACCACCTGGTTCTTCAGCGCCGTCTCGCCGCGCCACAGCCGCTCCAGGTTCTCCATCATCAGGTCGATGATACTGGTCTCGTAGCTGCGCGTCTCGCCGCCGGTATGCGGGGTGATCAGCGCGTTTTCCATGCCCCACAGCGCCGAGGTCTCGGCCAGCGGCTCCTCCACCGTCACATCGATGCCGGCGCCGGCGATCAGGCGGCGGCGCAGCGCGTCGGTCAGCGCCGCCTCGTCCACCACCTTGCCGCGCGCGCAATTGACCAGGAAGGCCGAGCGCTTCATGCGGCCGAGCGCCGCCGCGTCGATCAGCCCGGTGGTCTCCGGCGTCAGCGGGCAGGTCAGGGCGACGTAATCGGCGCGCGGCAGGGCGGCCGCCAGACCGTCCAGCCCCATCACCTCGTCGGCGGCCTCGCGGCCATGCGTCGGGTCGCGCTTGATGCCGATCACATGCATGTCGAGCGCCCGCCCGAGTGCCGCCAGCCTGGCGCCGATCCGCCCCAGCCCGACCACCAGCAGCGTCTTGCCGCCCAGTTCGTCCTCGCGCTGCGCCAGGTCGCCGATCATGCCGCGCCAGACATGCCGTGCCTGGTTGTCGCGTGCCTCCGGCAGCCGCCGCGCCAGCGCCAGGATCAGCGCCAGCGCGTGCTCGGCGACCGCCCGCGCGTTGGCGCCCTGGGCGCTGGCCAGCCGCACCCCGGCGGCCGCCAGTTCCGCCTTGCCATACTGGTCCACCCCGGCGCTGATCGACTGGATGAATTTCAGCTTGCCGGCGCGCGGGATCAGCGCGTTGGTCCAGAAGCCCGAGATCACCAGCACGTCGGCCTCGCCGATCCGCGCCTCCAGCGCCTCGCGGGTCGAGACCTGGAACGCGGCGATGCCGGTCTGCCGCGCGGCGAACTGCGCCTCGAACTGGTAGGCGACATGGGCGAAACAGATTGTCAGCTGGTCCTTGGCCGGCAACATCGGCTAATCCTTTTCCACTGGGGCGCAAGCGTTCCTGACCGGCCGGGCCGCGTCAAGCGAAGACCACATCCCCGGTTGCCGCACGCCGCAAACCGTTGCAATCGCAGGCCGGCGGGGCCATTTTCCGGCGATGGCCAAATCCGACGATCCTTACGAAACCCTGGGAGTCGCGCGCGGCGCGAGCCAGGCCGAGATTCGCGCCGCCTATCGCAAGCTGGCCAAGCAGCACCACCCCGACCTCAACCCCGGCAACAAGGCCGCCGAGGCCCGGTTCAAGGCGGTTTCGGCGGCCAACGAGCTGCTCTCCGACCCGGACAAGCGTGGCCGCTTCGATCGCGGCGAGATCGACGCCAGCGGCCAGGAGGCGCCGCCGCGGCATTCCTACCGCGAGCACGCCGAGGCCGGCGCCGGGCGGCGCTACGGCGCCGGCGGGCCGCAGGGGCAGGCGTGGAGCCAGGCGGATATCGACGACATGTTCGGCTCGATGTTCACCGAGGAGGCGCATGGCGGCACCCGGCCCCGGCGCGGTCACGACGAACACTATGTTCTCACCGCCGCCTTTCTCGACGCGGTGAACGGCGCGGTGCGGCGGCTGACGCTGCCGGACGGCCGCACGCTGGATGTGAAAATCCCGGTCGGCACCACCGATGGCCAGGTGCTGCGGCTGCGCGGCCAGGGCGGGCCGGGGCGCCATGGCGGGCCGGCCGGCGATGCGCTGATCGAACTCCGCATCGCCCCGCATCGCTTCTTCGTCCGCGACGGCCAGGATATCAGGCTCGAGCTGCCGGTTCGGCTGAGCGAGGCGGTGCTCGGCGGGCCGGTCGAAATCCCGACCCCCGGCGGCGTGGTGCGGATGCGCATCCCGCCGCATTCCGACACCGGCACCGAGCTGCGGCTGCGCGGCCGCGGCGTGCCGGCGCATGGCAAGCTGCCGGCCGGCGACCTGCGTGCGAGGCTGCGCGTGGTGATCGGCCGCGCCGATGCGGCGCTGGAAGCCTTCCTGCGCGACTGGAAACCGGAGCATGATGCCGATCCCCGCGCCGCGCTGATGGGCGCCGGGACGGGGGAGGGAGCATGATCGGGATCGAGATGGTCGTCACCCGGATCCCCGGCCTGCGCCGCGAGGATCTGGAGCGCTGGATCGCCAACGCCTGGGTGCGGCCGGACGGCCAGGCCGGCTTCTATACCTTCCACGAGATCGATGTCGCGCGCGTTCAGTTGATCGTTGAACTGCGCGACGAGATGGAGGTGGACGAGCACGCGCTGCCGGTGGTGCTGGCGCTGCTGGACCAGCTCTACGACACCAGACGCCGGATGCATGATCTGTGCGACGCGCTGCGCCGCACGGTGCCGCCGGAGTTGCAGACCACGCTGGCCGCGGCGCTGGAAGGCGACCGCCGCGACCCGTGAGCCGAGGCGGTCAGGCGGCGGCGGTCAGCACCTCGAACCCCTGCGCCAGATCGGCGATCAGGTCGGCCGGATCCTCCAGCCCGATATGCAGCCGCATCATCTGGCCGCCGAAGTCGCCCGAGTTGGCGGTGCGGGTGACGGTGGTCGGCAGCGCCAGACTCTCATAGCCGCCCCAGGACGCGCCCTTGCCAAACAGTTGCAGCGCGTCGGCCATCGCGTGCACCTGCTTCTGGGTGATGCCGGGCTTGAACACCACGCCGAACAGCGAGCAGGCGCCGGTGAAGTCGCGCTTCCAGATGGCGTGGCCGGGGGCGCCGGGCAGGGCAGGGTGCAGCACCTGCGCCACCTCGTTGCGGGCGGCCAGCCAGCGCGCCACTTCCAGCGCCGAGGCCTGCTGGCGGTCCAGCCGCACCCCCATGGTGCGCACGCCGCGCAGCGCCAGCCAGCAATCATCGGGGCTGGCGTATTGCCCCAGCGTGCTGGCGGTGCCGCGCACCCGCGCCCAGTCCTCGTCGGAGTTCACCGTGATGCCGCCCAGCAGCACGTCGGAATGACCGCAGACATATTTGGTCAGCGCCTGGATCGACACGTCCACACCGTGCCGGAACGGCTGGAAGTAGTGGATGCCCCAGGTGTTATCCATCAGCACCTTGGCGCCCTTGCTGTGGGCGAGGGCGGCCAGCGCCGGCACGTCCTGCACCTCGAAAGTGTGGCTGCCGGGGCTTTCGGTATACAGCACCGTGGTGTTGGGCTGGAACATCGGCGCCAGCGCCTCGGCGGTGATGCAGGGGTCGTAATAGGTGGTGGCGACGCCGAAGCGGTCGAGGAAATTGTCGCAGAAATTCCGCGTCGGGCCATAGGCGCTGTCCGGCATCAGCATGTGGTCGCCGGCCTTGAGGTAGGCCAGCAGCGGCACCGTCACCGCCGCCAGCCCGGTGGAGACGATCTGGCAGCGGGTGCCGCCCTCGATTTCGGCGATCATGTTCTCCAGCGGCCAATGGGTCGGCCCGCCGCCGGTGCCGTAATGCGCCTTCTGCTCCAGCCGCTCATTGGCCGCCGCCAGCCGGTCCGCCATCTTTGGATACAGCATGGTGGAGCCGCGATAGACCGGCGGATTGACGAAGCCGCGCACATTGGTGCCGGCGCGCCCGGCATGGGACAGGCGGGTGTAGAAACCGGGCTTGCCGGGTGGGGTCATGTCGTCGGCCATCTGGCTCAGGTCTCCACAGGTGTGTCGGGGCGGCCGCCCCATTCAGTCCAGGATCCGTCATAGACGGCGCCAGCCGGCAGGCCGGCCAGGGTCATCGCGAGGGTCAGGATGGTCGCGGTCACGCCGCTGCCGCAACTGGTCACCACCGGCCGGCTGCCATCCACGCCGGCGGCGGCGAGGCGGGCGCGCAACTGGGCCGGCGGCAGCAGCGTCTGATCCGCTGCGAGTAACTCGGTGTATGGCAGGTTGGCGGCGCCGGGGATATGGCCGGAGCGCATGCCGGCGCGCGGTTCGGGCTGTGCCGCGGTGAAGCGGCCAGCGGCGCGGGCGTCCAGCACCAGTTCGGCCCTGCGGTCCAGATTGGCCAGCAGATCGCCGATGCCGCGCACCCGCGTCGGCCGCCAGTCCGGGCGGAATTCGCGCGGCGTCGCGGCGGCAGGTTCGCCGGTTTCGGTGGGGCGCGACTCGGCGAGCCATTTCGGCAATCCGCCATCCAGCACCGCGGCGCCGTCATGCCCGAACAGGCCCATCATCCACCAGCCACGGGCGGCGGAGGCGAGCCCTTTCTGGTCGTAGAACACGCAAAAACTGGCGTTGGAGACGCCTAAAGCGGCCATTTTCGCGGCAAAACGGCCCGGTGTCGGCACCATATGCGGCAGCGCGGTGTCGGGATCGGCGATGTCGTCGATGTCGAAAAACCGGGCGCCGGGGATATGCCGGGCACGAAATTCGGTGCGGCCGTCCTTCGGCTCGTTCGGCAGGTATTTGGTGGTGTCGAACACGACGAGATTAGCGTCGCCCAGATGCTCGGCGAGCCAGGCGGTGCTGACGATGGGGGAGGGCATGAAAGGCTCCTAGCTGGCGGGGACGAGCACGATGCGGCGGTTCATCTTGCCCTTGTTCTCGATCTTGGCGACCGTCATCCGGCCGATCTCGCCGGTGTGGGTGACATGGGTGCCGCCGCAGGGCTGCAGGTCGATCGGCGTGTCGCCGGCGCCGATGCGCACCAGCCTGAGCCGGCCGGTGCCGCGCGGCGGCTTTACCGACAGGGTGCGGACCATCTCCGGGTTGCTGTCGAGCACCGACTCGTCGACCCATTCGGTGGTGATCGGGTAATCTTTTACGATCAGCGCGTTGAGCGCCGTTTCGATCGCCTGCTTGTCGGGCGGTTCCGGCATGTTGAAATCCAGCCGCGAGCGTTCCGGCCCGATCTGGCCACCGGTGACGGCGACGCCGGGCAGCACCGCGCAGAGCAGATGCAGCGCCGAGTGCATGCGCATCAGGCGCTGGCGGGCCGGCCAGTCCAGCACCGCCTCCACGCTGGCGCCGACCGGCGGCAGTGCGGCGCCCTCGGCTGCGATGTGCAGGATGCTGTCGCCCTCGCCCTTGATGGTATCGGCGATCGCGCAGCTGCCGCCGGGCCAGTTCAGCACGCCGATATCGCCCGGCTGGCCGCCGGAGCGGGCATAGAACACGGTGCGGTCGAGGACGATGCCGGCCGCGTCGGCGGCGAGCACGGTGGCGGTCGTGGTTTGTGCCTGGGAGGCGTCGAGATACAGGCGTTCGGTCATGCGCGGTCCCCAGGACTTCGAGTGCGTTGGATGCGGGACGCGCAGACTATGCCAGCGCGAGGCGCCTGCCCACCCCGCGCACCGGCCGGATCAGGCGGGCGCCGGGCCGGAGATCGCCTCGCGCAGCAGCCGGGCGGCGGCCGGCCCCTTCACCGCATCGCGCCACATGGTTTCGGCGACCCGCTGATGGGCGGTGATCGCCTCGTCGGCGGCGGTGATCATCGCCACACCGGGGGTGGCGGCCGGCATGGTGTCGGGCAGGTAGCCGTTGACCGCCAGGTTGGCGCGCTCGCGGTCGCGCAGGATCTGGAAGCGGGCGGTCGGTTCGGTGCTCAGCAGCACACCGAATTGCAGCCCCATCGGCTCCGACTCCATCAATGCGGCGATGTTCTCCACCTCGGCCAGCGCCACGTCGCGGCACATTCGGCGCGTGCGCTCGGACAGCGCGATACTGCGGGCGATGCCGCTGCCCATCAGCGCACGCAGGCGGGACATCGCGACGATGGCGATGATGCTGGGGTTGCGCATCGCATACATCCGCTTGCGCGCCGCCAGGATGCCCATCACCTGCTCGACCGCGGCGCGGGCGGCCTGCGGGTCGGGTGCGTTGTCGGCCGCTTCGTCGAATGCGGTGGCCAGCACGCGGTCGTAGCTGTCCGAGGTGGTGAGATAGCACAGCGGCCCGTCCACCATGAGGATCTGGTCGGCGGTTTCCTCCATCTGGCGCAGCCGCTCCTGGTAGCCGATCGGCCGGCTATAATATTCGACTCCAATCCCCAGCAGCGACAGCGGTGAAATTTTGAGCAGCTCGGCGAGGCGGTTGATGGTGTCGAGCTTGATCACCTCGCCCTTTTCGTAGCGGTAGAGCGCCGCGCGGGATACCCCGAGCCGGGCGGCGATTTCCTCCGCCCGCAGGCCGGATTCGAGCCGATAGGCGCGTAGCTGCTGCCCGATTTCGGTGAAGCGCATATGTCCATCCCTTGCCGGCGTGGCGTCCAGACGTCTCAGAAATTAGCGCGCGTCCAGCAGTAGCGTTACGGGAGGGTTATTTCAACGGCCAATAGCGGATTATTTAACGCAAATCGATCCTTTCGCAGGGTTTGCCGTGGGGACGAGCGTGCCATCGGCCATGGCGCGCCCGCCAGACCGTCGTTACGGCGTGATCGCCGCCAGGCCTTCGATCGCCCGCACCAGGGCGGAATGGTCCTGGTCCGCGCCGCCAGGCTGGGCCGCCACCGCGGAGAACATCTGCTGCGCGATCGCCGTGTTCGGCAGCGCCATGTCCATCGCCCGCGCCGCGCTCAACGCCAGGTTGAGATCCTTCTGGTGCAGCTTGATGCGGAAGCCGGGCGCGAAGGTGCGGTTGATCATCCGTTCGGCATGCACCTCCAGGATGCGCGACGAGGCGAAACCGCCCATCAGCGCCTTGCGCACCTTGGCCGGGTCGGCGCCGGCCTTGCGGGCGAAGGTCAGCGCCTCGGCCACCGCCTGGATATTGAGCGCCACGATGATCTGGTTGCACACCTTGCAGGTCTGGCCGTCGCCGCTCTCGGCGCCGACATGGGTGATGTTCTTGCCCATCAGCTGGAACAGCGGCTCGGCGCGGGCGAATGCCGCCTCGGGGCCCCCGACCATGATGGTCAGGCTGGCCTGCCGGGCGCCGACCTCGCCGCCGGAGACCGGGGCGTCCAGGTAGTCGCAGCCCATCTTGTTGATCCGGGCGGCGAAATCCTTGGTGGCGATCGGGCTGATCGACGACATGTCGATCACCAGCTTGCCTTCCGACAGCCCCTCGGCGACGCCATGGGCGCCGAACAGCACCGCCTCCACATCCGGCGTATCGGGCACCATCAGGATGATGGTCTCGGCGGCCTCGGCCACCGCGGCGGCGTCCGACACCACCTGGGCGGCGGCGCGCATCTCCTGCGAGAGGCTGCGGCGGTCCGGCACGATCAACTGATGCCCGGCGGCACGCAGGTTCATGGC
>DATJEA010000265.1:0-8047 GCA_035497095.1 Acetobacteraceae bacterium
GGTCACCGAGAGCAAGGCGGTCGACCCGGCGACGATGCGGATCACCCTGAACAGCCCCAACGCCTCGCTGCCCATGACGATGGGCAACAAATACGGCGGTGTCGTCCCGGCGGGTTATTTCGATAAACCCGACGCCGCCAAGATGATGAACCGGCGCAGCGTCGGCACCGGCCCGTTCAAGCTGGTCGAGTTCGCGCCGAACTCCTACATCACGCTCGACAAGCATGCCGAGTATTGGGAAAAGGGCGTGCCCTACCTCGACGGCATCGACTTCGCCATCCTGCCCAACAGCGCCTCGATGCTGGTCGCCCTGCGCAACAACCGTGTCAGCCTGGTCAAGCTGGATCGGCCGCAGGACGTGAAGCAGTTGACCGGCATCAAGAACCTTCACGTCCAGCGCTGGCCCTCGCTCAGCCAGGCGGCGATCGATATCGGCTCGGAGACGGCGCCGCTGGGCGATGTGCGGGTGCGCCAGGCGATCTCGCTCGCGGTCGACAAGAAGGAGATGATGCATGCCGCGATCGGCGATTACGGCGTGGTGATCGGCACCGTTCCCGCCGGCATGCAGAAACTATGGGGCCTGCCGCTCGACCAGGTTCCGATGCAGGGGCCGAATATCGCGGCGGCCAAGAAGAAGCTCGCGGAAGCCGGCAAGGCCGACGGCTTCACCCTCAAGATGACCACCATCAACGGCTATGACTGGATGGACCCGGCCGCCGTCACGCTGCGCCAGCAACTCGCCAAGATCGGCATCACGCTTGAGATCCAGCGGATCGATCTCGGCGTGTGGATCAAGAACTTCCAGTCGCACCACATGGGCTTCACGTTCAACGACTGGCCGGCGCTGTTCGACCCCAATCTCCTCTACTACCGCCACTTCCACACGCGGCCGAAGGGGGCGGATTTCCGCAACTGGGACAACGAGAAGGCGAGCGAGCTGCTGGACCAGGGCCGCGCCAGCTCCGACCCGAAAAAGCGGCATGAGATCTATGATGCGTTCCAGAAGATTCTTGCCGAGACCGTGCCCACCATCATGCTGTTCTCCGCCGACCACGTGACCGTGCGCAACGATAAGGTGCAGAACTACGAGCAGCATCCGACCGGCTGGTATTACGGTCTGGCGCGGGCCTATCTGGGCGGGTGAGCCGACTTCGCGGAAGGCGTCACCGCGCGCCTTCCGCACCTCAGATCAGGGATCTCGATGGGTATTTATCTGATCAAGCGGCTCGGCGCCTCCCTGCTCACCGCGTTCATCGCATCGATCCTGGTTTTCCTGGTCGTGCGCATGGTGCCGGGCGACGTGGTGGCGCAGATGATGGGCCAGGCCGGCGACCCGCAGGCGGCGAAATCGCTGCGCGAGTTCTTCGGCCTCGATCAGCCGGTCTATGTCCAGTACATCACCTGGCTGCTCAAGGTGCTGCGCGGCGATCTGGGCAGCAGTTGGACCCGCGGCATGCCGGTGACGATGATGGTCGGCCAGGCGTTCCTGGTAACGCTGGAGATCGGCCTGCTCACCCTGCTGATTGCCACCCTGATCGGCGTGCCGCTCGGCATCCTGTCCGGCATCTATGAGGGGCGGCCGATCGATACCGCCGTGCAGAGCCTCAACATCCTCGGCCTGTCGGCGCCGGTGTTCTGGGTCGGGCTGATGCTGCTGGTGGCGGTCTCCGGCATCTTCTCCTGGTCGCCGCCGCTGCGCTATATGCCGCCGACCCGCTCGCTCGGCGACAATCTGCAGATCCTCGCGCTGCCGGTGATAAGCCTGGCCGTGTTGCAGGTTGCCGCCTACAGCCAGTTCGTCCGCCAGAATGTTGTTTCGGCGCTGCGGCAGGAATACGTGCGCACCGCCATCGCCAAAGGCGTCCCGGTCCGCATGATCTTCTTCAAGCATATCCTGCGCAACGTGATGATCCCGATCATCACCTTCATGGGCCTCATCCTGATCCAGATTCTCGGCGGCGTGGTGGTGATCGAATCGCTGTTCGCGCTGCCGGGGCTCGGGCGGCTGCTGCTCACCTCCATCGAGACCCGCGACTATCCGGTGCTGCAGGGCGCGCTGCTGGTCGTGGTTGCGACCGCGATGGTGATCAACCTGCTGATCGACCTGACCTACCGGCTGATCGATCCGCGCGTGCGGGTATCATGATACGGAGCGCCGCGGCATGACCGACCTGCCGGGTGCCTCCCGCGCCGCCGGGGCGGCGCCGCAGCGCCCGCTGCGCGCGAACCCGCTGCTGCGCATGGCCCGCCGCGAACCGGGATTGCTGCTGGGGCTGTTGCTGCTCGGCGCCATCATCCTGGTCGCGCTGTTCCCCTGGGCTCTGGTGGACGCCTCGCCTTATGCGGTCGACGTGACGGCGGCGCTGAAGCCGCCATCCGCCGCGCACTGGTTCGGTACCGACGATACCGGCCGCGACGTGCTGGCCCGGGTCGTCTACGGCACCCGCGTAACACTGTCGATCTGCGGCGGTTCGCTGCTGATCTCGGCGGCCATCGGCGGCGTCCTCGGGCTGATCTCGGGCTTCGTCGGCGGCTGGGCGGATCAGACGCTCGGGCGGTTTGTCGACGTGCTACTGAGTTTCCCGCCGATCATCCTTGGCGTCATCATCACCGGCGTGCTCGGCTCGGCGACGATCAACCTGATCCTGGCGCTGTCGATCGTCTATATGCCGGTGTTCTTCCGCATCGCGCGGGCCGGAACGCTCAGCGAGAAGGAGAAAACCTATGTCGAGGCGGCGCGGTCGATCGGCATCAACGAGCCCACCATCCTGCGCCGGCACGTGACCCGCAACGTCATGCCGCTGATCCTCACGCAATACATGATCCTGTTCCCGCTCATTCTGCAGATCGAGGCCGCCCTCGGCTTCCTCGGTCTCGGCGTGCAACCGCCGGCGCCGGACTGGGGTGCGATACTGGAGCAGGGAAAGAACTACATCCTTTATGCCCCCTGGATGTCGGTGTTCCCCGGTCTCGCCGTGCTGATCGCGGCGCTGTCGCTCATGCTGGTCGGCATGGCGCTGCAGAAGCGCATCGACCAGCGATGACCCGCAACGGCCTCACCCTGCGCGGCGCTGGTTGGCGCGGGCGAAGGCGCGCTCGGCCGAGAAGCCGCGGTGATAGATCAGCCCTTCGCCAACCTGTTCGCCGATGCGCAGCGACGGGTTCAGCACCAACAGGTCCTGGAATACCAGCGCGATGCGCGAGCCGCGCAAGCGCCGGCGCGCTTTTGCCGGAGCCCGATTCGTCGAGCAGCGCCAGCGTCGAGCCTTTCTCGATCGCGATCGATATCGACGACAGCGTCTCCATCTCGCCGCCCGGCGTCCGATAGCGAACGGTCAGATCATCAATCTGCAGCATGGCTCAGCGTTTCCTCGTGCGCGACTTCAGGCGCGGATCGAGCCGAGCAGGACGGCGTAGGTGACGCGCAGGCCGGCCTCGACGATCAGCGGCGGCCATGCGTTGGGCAGGATTTCCCGGAACAGGATATAGGCGGTCTTTTCGCCGCGCGCCTTGGCGGCCTGGATGAACTCCTCGTTGGCGAGCCCGAGCGTGACGGATCGCGTGAGGCGGGCGATCGGCGGAATATACACCAAACCGACGGCGAGCGCCGTCTTCCACAGCGTCGGTGGCGTAACCGCGAGCACCAGCAGCCCGAGCATGATGGCGGGGATCGCCATCAGCACATCGGCGGCGCGTGCCATGTCGCGCACCGCGACGCCGAGGCGGACGCGCTGCTCGCGTTCCTGCGGCACCTGCATCGGCACGTCGAAGCCGTTGGGATAGCCGGCTTCGGCCAGCAGCTTCTTGGCCTTGGCGATATCGGGCGGGTTGAACTTCAGCGATTTGTTGAAATACGGGTGGCTCGGAGGGATCGGGCTGAAGGTCGGCTCGCCCTGGCCGAACAGCGCCAGTTCGACCAACGCCTGCTTGTCGATGGTGGCCGCCAGCGCCTGGCGTACCCTGACATCGCTGAACGGCTTGCGCGCGTTGTTCCGGATGACGCCGTCCCAGGTCGGTGTCGGAACCCTGTCGACCCGGATGGTCGCGCTGTTCTTGAACCGGTCGACGGATTCGTAAGGCAGGTTCCACAGGATATCGATCGCGCCCGATTCCAGCGCGGCGACCCGCGCCGCCGCCTCGGGAATGATCAGGATCGAGGCGCCGTCAAGCTTCGGCAGGCCCTTCTCGAAATGGTTCGGGTTCTTGACCAGTTCCATGCGGTTGCCGGGCGAACACGACTTGAACATGAACGGTCCGGTGCCGATCGGGTTGGTCGACAGTTCGCTGACGTGATCTTTGGGGATGATCCGCAAATGGCTGCCCGCTGATCGAAACGCTGCTGGGCGCGGCGTAACCCGGATTTAGCGGTTCGGCGCCGGCAGTCCCGCCGGGTGCGGCTTGCCCGGCCAGCGACGGCGACCACCGCCTTCCCGTGATCGCCCAACGGCGTCGGGAGCCTTGCTTGATGATCCCCGTTATCCCCGCTATCCCCAGGCAGACCAGCGCGCCAAGAGCGTCTATGATCCCGCCGCATGAACACCATCGACTCGCCCCTGCTCGGCCTCTCCCAGCGCCTGCCGCCGACCAATCTGCAGGCGGAGCAGGCGCTGCTCGGCGCGCTGCTGGCCAACAACAAGGCCTATGAGCGGGTGAGCGAATTCCTGATCCCGGAGCATTTCGCCGACCCGATCCACGGCCGCATCTATCAGGCGATCTCGCGCCGGGTGGAGCAGGGGCAACTGGCCGACGCGGTGACCCTGAAGGCCGAGTTCGAGCATTCCGGCGTGCTGGAGGAGGTCGGCGGCACCGCCTACCTGGCGCAGTTGCTGTCGGCGATGGTCGGCATCATCAACGCCGGCGAATACGGCCGCGCCATCCACGACGCCTGGCTGCGCCGGCAACTGGTGGATATCGGCGAGACGGTGGTCAACAACGCCTTCGGCGCCGAGCCGGAACTGGACGACGGCGGCCAGGTGGAGGCGGCCGAGCAGGCGCTGTTCGACCTCGCCGCCAAGGGAGCCAACGACGGCGGTTTCATCACCTTCGAACGCGCGCTGACCGACGCCATCAACATCGCCGAGCGCGCCTTCCACCGCCCTGGCGGCGTCTCCGGCCTCTCTACCGGGCTGCGCGATCTCGACAAGAAAACCGGCGGGCTGCATCCGTCGGACCTGCTGATCCTCGCCGGCCGCCCCGGCATGGGCAAGACGGCGCTGGC
The DNA here is from genome assembly GCA_035497095.1 of Acetobacteraceae bacterium. Classification (GTDB taxonomy): domain Bacteria; phylum Pseudomonadota; class Alphaproteobacteria; order Acetobacterales; family Acetobacteraceae; genus 70-18. Next base: position 5,219 of record DATJEA010000265.1, read on the forward strand.
CACCAAGATCGCATTCGGCGCCGCCAAGGCGATTCTGGCCGAGGCGCAGGCCGGCGACCCGAACGCGGTGGCCAGGGGCGGGGTGGCGATGTTTTCGCTGGAAATGAGCGCCGAACAGCTGGCCACGCGGCTTTTAAGCGAGGAATCGCGCATTTCCGGCGACCGAATCCGCCGTGGCGACATCGCCCAGAAGGATTTCGACAAGTTCGTCGCGGTCAGCCGCGAGATCGGCGCGCTCCCGCTGCATATCGACGACACCCCGGCGATCACCTTGTCGGCGATGCGCACGCGCTGCCGAAGATTGATGCGCACCAAGGGGTTGAACCTGGTGGTGGTGGATTACCTGCAACTGATGCGCCCCTCCGCCGGCAGCCGGCAGGAAAACCGGGTGCAGGAAATCAGCCAGATAACCCAAGGGCTTAAGGCGCTGGCCAAGGAGTTGTCGCTGCCGGTGCTGGCGCTGTCGCAATTGTCCCGCGCGGTGGAAAGCCGCGAGGACAAGCGGCCGATGCTGTCGGATTTGCGCGAATCCGGCTCGATCGAGCAGGACGCCGACGTGGTGATGTTCATCTACCGCGACGAATACTACCTGCAACAGCGGGCGCCGAAGCAGCTTGGCTTCGACAATGACGAGAAATTCCATGCCGCGGTGGATAAATGGCAGCGCGATATGGAGCATGTGCATAATCGCGCCGAGTTGATCATCGAGAAGCAGCGGCACGGGCCGACCGGCAAGATCGATCTGTTCTTCGAGGGCGAGTTCACCCGCTATGCCGACCTCGACCTCACCCATGATGACCCGCATGGCGACTGACGCGGCGGTGCTGGAGATCGATCTCGGCGCGATAGGTATGAATTATACCTATCTCCGCAGCCGCCATGCCGGGCCGGTCGCCGGCGTGGTCAAAGCCGACGCCTACGGGCTCGGCGCGATTCGGGTGGCGCCGTATCTGCACGCCCAGGGCTGCCGGCACTTCTTCACCGCGCATCTCTCCGAGGCGCTGGCGATCCGCCCGGACCTGCCGGACGGCATGGTCGCGGTGCTGAACAGCATGCTGCCGGGTAGCGAGGGCGATTATCTGGAGGCCGGTATCGAGCCGGTGTTGGGCAGCCTGGATGAGATCGCCCGCTGGCGCGCCCAGGCGGTGCGGCTGGGCCGGCGGCTGCCGGCGCTGCTGCATGTCGATACCGGGCTCAACCGGCTGGGGCTCGACGCCGCCGATCTGGCCGCGTTGCAGGCCGACCACAGCCTGCTGGACGGCATCGAGTTGCGCTACATCATGACCCATCTGGTGGCCGCCGAGGTGCCGGACGACCCCGCCAACGCCGCCCAGTGCTGCGCCTTCGCCGCTGCCTGCGCCGGGCTGCCGCAGGCGCCGCGCAGCTTCGCCAATTCCTCCGGCATCTTCCTCGGCGCCGATTTCGCCTCCGACCTGGCGCGGCCGGGGGCGGCGCTGTACGGCATCAACCCGACGCCGGGGCGGCCCAATCCGCTGCGCCCGGTGGTGCGGCTGCGGGCGCGGGTGTTGAGTGTGCGGGCGGTGCCGGCGGGGGCCGGGGTGGGCTATAATGGCACCTGGATCGCGCCGCGGCCGAGCCGGATCGCCACCGTTGCGGTCGGTTATGCCGATGGCTGGCATCGCAGCCTGTCCGGGCGCGGCCATGCGGTTTTTGACGGCGCACCCGTCCCGCTGGTAGGGCGTATCTCCATGGACCTCACCACCTATGACGCGACCGACCATCCGGCGCTGGTGCCCGGCAGCTGGCTGGAGCTGATCGGCGCCGGCCGCACCGCCGATGACGTCGCCGCCGACGCCGGCACCAACGGCTATGAGGTGCTGACCTCGCTTGGCCGGCGTTACGCGCGTCATTACAAGTCTGGGCGCTACCTGGGATGAACGCGGCGCTCGATTTCGTCGCCGGGGTGGGGCGGCTGGTGCTGGCGGCCTGCGCCGGCACCGGGGCGCTGACGCTGTTCGGGCTGCGCGGGCTGTCGCATGTCGTACGGCCGCCGTTCTATTTTCGCGCCTTCCTGCGCGCCTTGGTGCAGATGGGTTATTTCAGCCTGCCGGTGGTGGCGCTGACCGCGATCTTCACCGGCATGGTGTTGGCGCTGCAATCCTCTACCGGGCTGTCCAGGTTTTCCGCCGAGAGTGCGGTGGCGAGCCTGGTGGTGCTGTCGATTACCCGCGAACTCGGCCCGGTGCTGGCCGGGCTGATGGTGGCCGGCCGGGTCGGCGCCGCGATGGCCGCCGAGATCGGCACCATGCGGGTGACCGACCAGATCGACGCGCTGTCCACGCTGTCCACCAACCCGATGAAATATCTGGTCGCGCCCCGGCTGCTGGCCGGGCTGATCGCGCTGCCGCTGTTGGTGGTGGTGGCCGATACGCTCGGCGTGCTGGGCGGCTTCATCGTCGCGACGCTGAAGCTGAACTACAACCCGGCCACCTATCTGATCAACACGGTGAACTTCATCGAGACCGGCGACGTGGTCTCCGGCCTGGTGAAGGCGGCGGTGTTCGGGCTGCTGATCGCGCTGATGGGCTGCTACCACGGCTATAACAGCCGCGGCGGCGCACAGGGCGTGGGGGCGGCGACCACCTCGGCGGTGGTGACCGCCAGCGTGCTGATCCTGGCGTTCGACTACGTGCTCACCGAATTGTTTTTTGCTCGGTGAAGGAAGTGTTCTTTTTTGAAAAAAAGAACCAAAAAACTTTCATTCGCCTTGCCACGGCGCGGTGCGGGAGAGTTCGTACACTTCAATGGATAAAAAGTTTTTTTGCTTCTTTTTGTTCACAAAAAGAAGTGCTTGCTTATGACTGACAC
>DATJEA010000266.1:0-7598 GCA_035497095.1 Acetobacteraceae bacterium
TCGTAGCCATAGGTGGCGCGGCGGGAGTTAGTTATGACACATAACAGTCCCGAAGCGGTCTTGAGTGTCACCGTCGCGGTGTCCACGTCGCCGGCCGCGCCGATGCCGGGATCGATCAGGCAGGAGCCGGCGGCGAACAGCTCCACCGGTTCCTCATCGAGCAGGAAGCGCGCCATGTCGAGGTCGTGGATCATCATATCTCGGAACAATCCGCCTGACGCCGCGACGTAGCTCGGCGGCGGCGGCTGCGGGTCGCGGCTGGTGATCACCAGCAGTTCCGGCCGGCCGATCGCACCGGCTGCCAGGCGATGCTGCAGCGCGGCGAAATGCGGGTCGAACCGGCGGTTGAAGCCGACCATCAGCCGCACCCCGGCGCGCCGCACCGCGGCGAGGCAGGCGCGGACCCGGTCGGCGGACAGGTCGATCGGCTTTTCGCAGAAAATCGCACAGCCGGCGGCCGCGGCGCGCTCGATATACTCGGCGTGGGTGGGCGTCGGCGAGGCGATCAGCACGGCGTCGGCCTGGAACGCCTGGTCGAGCGTGATCGGCGCGCTGTGGCAGGCCTCGGCCAGCGCTTGCGCCGCTTCGGCCACCGGGTCGGCGATGCCGGCGAGGCGGGCGGCGGGATGCGCGGCGATGTTGCCGGCGTGGATGCGGCCGATCCGTCCGGCGCCGATCACCGCGATATTCAGCATGCCCGATCCCCCATTACGGCGGCATTTGTCACCCGGCCCGACCGGCGTGACAATGTGTTTCGTCCATCCGGGGAGGGCCCGCCATGCCGAATATCCGCCTCACTGCCGCGCAGGCGCTGGTGCGCTATCTGGCCGCCCAGCGCTCGGAAGTGGACGGCGCCGAGGTGGCGCTGTTTCGCGGCGTGTGGGCGATTTTCGGCCACGGCAATGTCGCGGCGCTGGGCGAGGCATTGCAGCAGGCCGGCGACGCGCTGCCGACCTTTCGTGGCCATAACGAGCAGGGCATGGCGCTGGCCGCGGTCGGCTATGCCAAGGCGATGCGGCGGCGGCGCATGATGGCCTGCACCAGTTCGATCGGGCCGGGGGCGACCAACATGGTGACGGCGGCTGCCGTGGCGCATGTCAACCGGCTGCCGGTGCTGCTGTTGCCGGGCGACGTGTTCGCAGCCCGGGCGGCCGATCCGGTGTTGCAGCAGGTGGAAAGCTTCGCCGACCTCACGGTCTCCGCCAATGACTGCCTGCGCCCGGTCAGCCGGCTGTTCGACCGCATCACCCGGCCGGAGCAACTGCTCACCGCCCTGCCCCGCGCCATGGCGGTGCTGACCGATCCGGCCGGCTGCGGGCCGGTGACGCTGGCGCTGTGCCAGGACACCCAGGCCGAGGCGTTCGACTGGCCGGAGGGCTTCTTCGTGCCGCGGCTCTGGCGCATCCGCCGGCCGCGCCCGGATTGCGATGAACTGGAGCACGCGGCGGACTGGCTGCGCGCGGCCAGGGCGCCGCTGATCGTCTGCGGCGGCGGCGTGCATTATGCCGGCGCCGGCGCCGGGCTGGCCGATTTCGCCGCCGCGCACGGCATCCCGGTGGCCGAGACCCAGGCCGGCAAGGGGGCGCTGACCCATGACCATCCGCTCAACCTCGGCGCGATCGGGGTCACCGGCAGCGCCGCTGCCAACCAGGCCGCCGGCGAGGCCGATCTGCTGCTGGCGGTCGGCACCAGGCTGGCCGATTTCACCACCGGTTCCGGCGCGCTGTTCGGCCCCGACGCACGCATGGTGAGCCTGAACGTGCAGCCGTTCGACACCGTGCGGCGGCGCACCGCACCCCTGGTCGGCGACGCGCTGGCCGGGTTGGCCGGGCTCTCCGCGGCGTTGGCCGGGCATCGCGCGCCGGCGGGCTGGACGCAGCGTTGCCAGGACGCGCTGCCGGCCTGGCGGGCGGCGGTGCAGGCGGCCACCGCGCCCGGCAACAGCGACCCGCCGAGCGACGCGCAGGTGATCGGCGCGGTGCAGCGGGCGCTGCCGGCCGACGCGGTGATCGTGGCTGCCGCCGGCGGGCTGCCGGGCGAGTTGCACAAGCTGTGGCAGGTGCGCAGCGCGGGCGGCTATCACCTGGAATACGGCTATTCCTGCATGGGCTACGAGATCGCCGGCGGGCTCGGCGCCAGGCTGGCGATGCCGGAGCGCGAGGTGGTGGTGCTGCTGGGCGACGGCAGTTGGATGATGCTGCACAGCGAGTTGGCCAGTGCTGTGATGCTGGGGCTGAAGCTGATCGTGGTGCTGCTGGATAATGGCGGCTTCGGCTGCATCGACCGGCTGCAACGCGCCACCGGCGGCGCCAGCTTCAACAATCTGCTGGCCACCGCCCGGCAAACCTCCCCGCCGATGCTCGACTTCGCCGCCCAGGCGGTGGGCCTTGGCGCGGTGGCGATGGCGGTGAGCGGCACCGCCGAACTGGAGACCGCTTTGGCCACCGCGCTGGGGACGCCGCGCAGCAGCGTGATCGTGCTGCGCACCGACCCGGCGGCGAGCACCGCGGCCGGCGGGCATTGGTGGGAGGTGGCGATACCGGCGGTCTCGACGCGCGCCGAGGTGGCGGCGGCGCGGGCGGCCTATGAGGCACGGCTGGCGGCGCGGCGGCGTTGACGTGCGGCGGGCGGTGCAGCGCCGGTGCGGCCAGCGGATCGCGCTGATCGTGACCCGATTGCGAACCGAACCGGCGTCGCAAATGTTGCTGGCAGTCCCACCAGACGTTACAATACGACCCATAGCACCGGGCGCGAGGATGCCGCCCGAACGGAGGGCGACATGCCGAGTTGGTGTCTGACGATCAGCGCCGTTGAACCGCCGAGCGTGGGTTTCTACCGGGCGATGCAACGAAACGGCGGCGCGCAAGGCACCATCGCCACCCATATGATGGCCCCCCGCCAGCACCGCGCCCCGGCGCCCTGCTTTTTCGTTTATACTGGAGCGCAGGCAACCGATCGCCTGTATCCGCACGTGACCGTCATGCTGGAGACGCCGCTGTTCCAGCAGGCCGGGATGCTGTTCTTCCGCAGCTCGGAATTTCACGTCTCAACGCGCGCCGACACCAAGCTGTTCTACGCGACCAACGCCGGCGGCCAGTTCGTGGAGGAACGCGGCCAGAGCGGCCTGCTCGGCAGCGCCGCGCTCAAGATCATGGCCGCGTCGTTCATCGGCGCGCTCAAGGCCGACATCACCCGGGGCATAACGCCCGAAGCGCTGGACGATGGCTGGGCCGGGTTGCGGAGTTCCGGCGGCCTGCGGCCGTGGGAATGGGACGCGCTGCAACGGCAGAATCTGGAGAACGACCAGGCACGGCTGCGCCAGGTCGGGCCCGAGCGCGACGAGGCCTGGGCGCAACAATTCGAGTGGCCGGAGGGCTATTGAGGCCGGCCGGTTGGCGCCGGTTGCCGGCGGCTGATCGCGCACAGACCGGAGGCGTCTTGCGGGCGCAACATCCGATCAAACGATTGCGCTTGCTCGGATGTTGCTCCGCGGCCCGCCGCGGTCCAGGCCCCGCTACGCGCTACGCAGAGTGCCGCAGCCCGAGGCGCTTGCGGCCGGTGGTGATGGCGCCGAGCAGCAGCAGCGCGCCACCGAGCAGCGCCAGCGAGGGCGGTTCGGCCACGGAACTGACGACCGAGAGGCTGTCGAAATAGGCGGTGGAGGGGCTAGTCCCACCCGCATTGTTGATGCCAATCGCGACGGACGAGAGCGATGTCGAATTGGTGGCGAACGAATCGGAACTGAACAGCACGCCGTTGAGGAAATGCGATACCGTATGCGTCGAAAAATCGAGCTGCAGCGACAGAGTGTTCCACGTATTCGGGTCTAATGGCACACCGCTACACGAAACGGCGCATGCGGTGCCCGTGCCGCCGTATACAAGGGTCTGGGTGATAAAGCCGGCATTGCCGAGCAACCCGAGTCCCTCCCAGACTACGTTCGGGTCGGTCACGCTATTCAGCCGGATATCGATGCTGACCGTAACGAGATTCTCCGGGTTGCCGATCGAATTATAAGCGAGTGAATGGTACGAGCCGTCCGCCTCCGCGGCGCTGGCGGTGATGGCGACCGCCTGGGTGCCGGCGTTCACCGTCCCGGTCTGCACGGCCATGTTGGTAGACCCGTACCACCCGTCCTGGTCGAGCAAAGGCCCGGGGCTGTAGGTGGCTGGTTCGAAACCGGTCGAGAATATGCCGGTCGCATGGGCTTGCGGTGCCGCAACGAAAATAATAGCCGCCAATGCCGCCAATGCCGCTGATTTTTTCACGTTCTGATTCCCCTGTGGACGTATGGTCCGTCCGTTTCGGTGCGTAACGCTTTTGCAAGCGACCGGCAAGCGGGCGGCGCGGCGGGGCGCGGTGGCCTTTGCACAACCCGGAGCAACAAGCGGATGGCGGCGCGCGGCGCGGGGCGGCACAAGCGGCGGCGAAGGAGACACGCCATGCATTTTCGCTGCATTCCAATCGACACCGCCACCGCCGAGCGGTTCCGCCGCACTGGCATCGACGACGGCGGCAACCCGGTGATCCGCCGCGTCGCCAGCGGTCAGGGCGAACCCTGCCGGCATTGCCTGCGGCTGGCCAAGGCCGGCGAGAAACTGCTGCTGCTGTCCTGGCATCTGCCGCGCCCGCTCGGGGTGTACTGGACGCCGAGCCCGATCTTCCTGCATGAAGATGCCTGCCCGGCGTTCGACGAGGCCGACCGGATTCCGGAAACGGTCGCGGTCAATTCGCTGGTCTCGGTGCGGGCCTATGATGCGGACGGGATGTGCCTCTACGATCTGGGGCAGGTGACCGACGGCGGGGCGGTGGCGGCGCCGCTGGCCAACGCGCTGGGCGACAAGCGCACCGCCTTCGTCAACATCCACACCGCCCGGCCGGGCTGCATCCTGTGCGCCGCGGAGGTGGTGCGCTGAGCCAGCGATCCGGCGGGCGAACGGGTTAAACAACCTCCATTTCGCCGCTGCCAGTGCCCGCAACGGGTTGCAATGGTCGGCGTTTGCGTTATTCCCCGAAGCCGTTCTGTCGACCTGGGGGACTCACGTGACCGCCGATAGCAACGTCTCCGAGCCGGCCATCGTCAAGCGGCCGGCGGAAAAGCTGATCGAGATCGTCGGCTTGAGCAAGCGGTTCGCCGGCTTCACGGCGGTGGACAATGTCAGCTTCGACGTGGCACGCGGCGAGGTGCTGGGGTTCCTGGGGCCGAACGGCGCCGGCAAATCCACCACCATGCGGATGCTGGCCGGCTTCATGACGCCCTCGGCCGGCACCGCGCGGATTTGCGGCCATGACGTGCGCGAGGACAGCCTGGCGGCGCGGGCCAGCATGGGGTTCCTGCCCGAGGGGGCGCCGACCTATCCGGAGATGACCGTGCTCGGCTTCCTGCGGTTTGTCGCCCGCATCCGCGGCTACCGCGGCGGCGAACTGGCCGACCGGGTGGATCATGCGGTGGCGCTGACCACGCTGGCCGGCGTGCGGCTGCAGCCGATCGAGACGCTGTCCAAGGGCTTCAAGCGCCGCGTCGGGCTGGCGCAGGCGCTGCTGCACGACCCGCAGGTGCTGGTGCTGGACGAACCGACCGACGGGCTGGACCCCAACCAGAAGCACGAGGTGCGCACGCTGATCGCCCGCATGGCGCCGGAGAAGGCGATCGTGATTTCGACCCATATCCTGGAGGAGGTGGAGGCGGTATGCACGCGGGCCATCATCATCGCGGGTGGCCGGGTGGTGGCCGATGCGACGCCGGTGCGCTGGCCGGGCGCGATCCACAGCACAGCCTGGACGCGGTGTTCCGGGCGATTACCAATCCTGCGAAGGCGGCCTGAAATGCGCAATGTGCTGATCGTCGCCAGGCGGGAACTGGGCGGCTATTTCGCCACCCCGGTCGCCGTGGTGTTCATCGTGATCTTCCTGGCGTTGCAGGGCGCGCTCACCTTCAATCTCGGCAATTTCTTCGCTCGCGACCAGGCCGACCTGGTGCCGTTCTTCAACTTCATCCCCTGGGTGTTCCTGCTGCTGGTGCCGGCGATCACCATGCGGCTATGGGCCGAGGAGCGGCGGCTGGGCACCATCGAATTGCTGCTGACCCTGCCGATCGCGCAATGGCAGGCGGTGCTGGGCAAGTTCCTCGCCGCCTGGGGGTTCTGCGCCATCGCCTTGCTGCTGACGTTTCCGTTCGTCATCACGGTGAACTATCTCGGCGCGCCGGATAACGGGGTGATCGCGTCCGGCTATCTCGGCGCGCTGCTGGTGGCGGGTGCGTTTCTCTCGGTGGGGGCGGCGCTGTCGGCGGTGAGCCGCAACCAGGTGATCGCCTTCGTGCTGGCGGTCTCGGTGTGCTTCATCTTCGCGGTGGCGTCGTATCCGGTGGTGACCGATTTCCTGTCGCGCAATGTGCCGGTGCTGGCCGAGGTGGCGCGGCGGATGTCGGTGACCGAGCGGTTCATGGGCTTCACCCGCGGCGTGATCGCGCTGCGCGACATCATCTTCTTCGCATCGTTCATCGGGTTCTGGCTGTTCGTGAACACGGTGATCGTCGAACATCGCAAGGCGGATTGAACGGGCATGCGGCGTCTCTGGTCCTCCGTCCTCGGTGTCGTCGCGGTTGCGGCGCTGCTGGTGGGCATCAACCTGTTCAGCGATTCCAGGCTGGCCAATCTGCAACTCGATCTGACCCAGCAGCAGCTTTACACGCTGTCGCCGGGCACGCGCAGCATCGTCGCCGGGCTGAAGGAGCCGATCACGCTGCGGCTGTATTATTCGCGCCAGCTGGGCAGCCGCATCTCGACGTTCGGCGCCTATGCCGACCGGGTGCAGCAGATGTTGCAGGAATATGCCCGCATCTCGCATGGCATGATCCGGCTGGAGGTGTTCGACCCGGAACCGTTCAGCGCCACCGAGGACAAGGCGCTGGCCTACGGGCTGCAAGGCGTGCCGCTGGAGGATGGCGGGGCGTCGGTGTATTTCGGCCTCGCCGGCACCAACCTGCTGGATGACGAGCGGGCGATCGCGTTCTTCCAGCCCAATCGCGAGCGGTTCCTGGAATACGACCTCACCCGGCTGGTGTTCGAGCTGTCCAACCCGACGCGGCCGGTTGTCGGCGTGATGACCTCGCTGCCGCTCGATGGCGATCCGCGCGCGATGATGATGCGCAACGCGCAGGCTGGCGCGCCCTGGGCGGCGCAGATGATGCTGCGCCAGGCGTTCACCGTGCGCACGGTGCCGCTCGATGCGCAGGTGATCGACAAGGACATCAAGGTGCTGCTGGTGGCGCATGCGCAGAAGCTGTCGGACGCGACGCTGTATGCGATCGACCAGTTCGTGATGCGCGGTGGCCGGTTGATGGCGATGGTCGACCCGCTGAGCGAGTTCCAGCAACTGACGCCGGACCCGCGCACCGGGGCGCCGCCGGCCGACACGTCGTCCGATCTCGGCAAGCTGTTCGCCGCCTGGGGCATCGCCTACAACCCGAACGTGGTGATCGGCGATTTGAAGGGCGCCTGGCGGGTGCGCGCGGCGCCGGGAGACCGGGTGCAGTCGGTGGATTTCGTGCCGTGGTTCAATATCCGGGCCGGCATCAACCATGACGATCCGGCCAC
>DATJEA010000267.1:0-10899 GCA_035497095.1 Acetobacteraceae bacterium
GGTGGTGACGCCGCCGGCCGCGGCCGAGCGGGTGGCGCCCTCGATGCCGGGCCAGCCAAGCGCCGAGGAGGTGTGCATATGGCCATCCACCAGCCCGGGCAGGATCAGGCGGCCGGTATGGTCCACCGTCTCGCCGGCAGGCGGCGGCGCGCCCTGGCCGATTGCGGCGATCACCTCGCCACGCACCGCGACATAGCCGCCGCGGATGATGTCGGAGGCGGTCACGATGTCGCCAAGGAAAACGCGATCGAACGGTGTGGACACGATGCTGGGCATCCTCATGCTGTGGTCCGCTTGCCGCGGCGGGCGCCTGACACTAGGAAAGCGGCACCCTGAACAACGATTTGGCTGAGGCTAGCCCACCCACGCCGCGCCGCCAATCCCGCGCGCGGCCCCAAGGAGCGACCCGGATGAAACTGCACGACGTGAAGGTCTACCCCTCGAAGGCGGCGCTGCCCCGCGAGGAGCAACTGGCCTGGAAGATCGCCGGCGTGGCGGCCGACAAGATCGCGGTGCCGAAAGCGACCTCGGAGATGATCATCAACCGGATGATCGACAACGCCGCGGTGGCGATCGCCGCGATCAACCGCCGGCCGGTGACCTCGGCGCGCGGCATGGCGCTGGGCCATGCGCGCAAGGATGGCGCGACCGTGTTCGGCGTCGCCTCCGGCAAGCGGGTGAGCCCGGAATGGGCGGCCTGGGCCAACGGCACCGCGGTGCGCGAGCTCGACATGCACGACACCTTCCTGGCCGCCGACTACGCCCACCCCGGCGACAATATTCCGCCGATCCTGGCGGTGGCGCAGACCATGGGCAAGTCCGGCAAGGAGCTGGTGCGCGGCATCGCCACCGGCTACGAAATCCATATCGACCTGGTGCGCTCGATCTGCCTGCACGAGCACAAGATCGACCACATCGCCCATCTCTGCCCCGGCCAGGCGGCCGGCATCGGCACGCTGCTGGGGCTGAAGCAGGAAGTGATCTACCAGGCGGTGCAGCAGGCGCTGCATGTCAGCATCACCACCCGCCAGTCGCGCAAGGGCGAGATCAGCTCGTGGAAGGCCTATGCCCCCGCACATGCCGGCAAGCTGGCGGTGGAGGCGGTGGACCGGGCGATGCGCGGCGAGGGCGCTCCCAGCCCGATCTATGAAGGCGAGGACAGCGTGATCGCCTGGATCCTGTCCGGCCGCACCGCGCGCGACAAGGGCCTGCCGGAGGCGGTGTATCACGTGCCGCTGCCGGAACCCGGCGAAGGCAAGCGCGCCATCCTGGACAGCTACACCAAGGAGCACAGCGCCGAATACCAGAGCCAGGCGCTGATCGATCTCGCCTTCCGTATGCGCGAGCGGATCGGCGACCTGTCGAAGATCGAGAAGATCATCCTGCACACCAGCCATCATACGCATTACGTGATCGGCACCGGCGCCAACGACCCGCAGAAGATGGACCCCAAGGCCAGCCGCGAGACGCTGGACCACTCGATCATGTACATCTTCGCGGTGGCCTTGCAGGACGGCGTCTGGCACCACGTCGACAGCTACGCACCGAAGCGCGCCGCGCGCAAAGATACCGTGGAACTCTGGCACAAGATCGAGACCCGCGAGGACCCGGAATGGACCCGCCGCTACCACGCCACCGACCCGGACGAGCTGGCGTTCGGCGGCCGGGTGGAAGTGATCATGCAGGACGGCAGCACGCTGGTGGACGAACTGGCGCTGGCCAACGCGCATCCGCACGGCGCCAGGCCGTTCGCCCGCGAGGACTATATCCGCAAGTTCCGCATCCTGACCGAGGGCATCATCGTGCCGCGCGAGGCCAACCGCTTCCTCGAAGTGGTGCAGGAACTGCCGCGCCTGCCGGCCGGCGAACTGCATCTGCTGAACGTGGCGCTGCCGCCGGGCCAGCTTGCCGAGAGCAAGCCGGGTATCTTCTGAACGCGGGAATTTTCTGATGCCCTGGGCATCTTGTGAAGCAAGTGAGGATTTGACATGAGCGAGACCGTCAACAAGCCGAAGAAATCGGTGGCGCTGTCCGGCGTTGCGGCCGGCAACACCGCGCTGTGCAGCGTCGGGCGCACCGGCAACGACCTGAACTATCGCGGCTACGACATCCTCGACGTCGCCGAGGTCTGCGAGTTCGAGGAGATCGCCTATCTGCTGGTGCACGGCACGCTGCCGACCGCAGCCGAACTGGCCGGCTACAAGACCAGGCTGCGCGCCTGGCGCGGCCTGCCGGCCGCCGTGCGCGCGGCGCTGGAGGCGCTGCCGGCGGCCGCCCACCCGATGGACGTGATGCGCACCGGCGTCTCGGCACTGGGCTGCGTGCTGCCGGAAAAGGACGACCACAACGCGCCGGGCGCGCGCGACATCGCCGACCGGCTGATGGCCTCGTTGGGTTCGATGCTGCTGTACTGGCACCATTTCGCGCAGAACGGAAGGCGTATCGAGGTCGAGACCGACGATGAGACCATCGCCGGCCACTTCCTGCATCTGCTGCACGGCCGCCCGCCGAGAGCGAGCTGGGTGCGCGCCATGCACACCTCGCTGAATCTGTATGCCGAGCATGAGTTCAACGCCTCCACCTTCGCCTGCCGGGTGGTGGCGGGCACCGGGTCGGACATGTTCTCGGCGATCACCGCCGGCATCGGCGCGCTGCGCGGGCCGAAACATGGCGGCGCCAACGAGGTCGCTTTCGAAATCCAGCAGCGCTACGCGAGCCCCGATGCGGCGGAGGCGGATATCCGCGCCCGCATCGAACGCCGCGAAGTGGTGATCGGTTTCGGCCACCCGGTCTATACGATCGCCGATCCGCGCAACAAGGTGATCAAGGAAGTGGCGCGCAAATTGTCCGCCGAGCAGGGCTCGATGCATATGTGGCAGGTCGCCGACCGCATCGAGCAGGTGATGATGGCGACGAAAAAGATGTTCGCCAACCTCGACTGGTTCAGCGCCGTCTCCTACCACATGATGGGCGTGCCGACGGCGATGTTCACGCCGCTGTTCGTCATCGCGCGGACCTCGGGCTGGAGTGCCCATGTCATGGAACAGCGAGTTGACAACAAGATAATTCGCCCGACCGCCAATTACACCGGGCCGGAAAACCGCCCCTTCGTGCCGCTCGCTCAACGCGGCTGAATGGCGATTTCGACTATGGCGCGCCGTGGCAACAAAGCCGCGGCGCGTTTTTTTGTTCGCCACTTGCCAAGTAATGAACGCTATTTTGTTGACAGGTGCGGGCATCGCGGCCGATAGCGCAATTCGGCTCGCTGCGCACATGGCGCCGATTCGTCAACCCGGCCCATGTTCAGGTGAGTGAGACGAAGGGCACGGTCGATGGACCGCAGTCGCGCAAACACGGTGGTTCCGAAAAACTCCTCGTCGCGGTGCGCGGCGGTGATGCCAGCGGACTCCCGGCTCGGACGGCGCGGGGCGTTTCACGCTTGGCCTTGGCCTATGCCGCGCGGTTGGTCCGGCGCTCATCGCCGGGAACGTCTGCGAATTCGGCAATGACTGAGACCATACGCAACCGATAGGGCCCAATGTCGCTTCCAATCACGACGCCATCCCGATCCACCCTGCCACCCAAGGAGTTCGACCACGTGAGCAACGACGACAGCAAAATCCAGCCGGCGCAGCCGCTGGCGATGCGGTCCGCGAGCAAGACCGCGCCGGCCGCCAAACCGGCGGCGAAGAAGAAGGCGGCCAAGCCGGCGGCGGCCAAGCCGGTGAAGGCCAAGGCCGCACCGAAGAAGGCGGTGCCGGCCAAGGCCGCGGCGGCGCCGAAGAAGGCCGCCGCCGCGAAACCCGCCGCCAAGAAGCCGGCTGCCGCCAAGGCGCCGGCCAAAGCAGCGGCACCGAAGAAGGCCGCCGCCGCCAAGGCCCCGGCCACGAAAGCCGCCGCGAAGAAGACCGCCGCCAAGGCCGCTCCGGCGAAAAAGGCGGCTGCCGCAGCGAAGCCGGCGAAGAAGGCCAACGGCCCGGCGACCAGGACCATCAGCGCGGTGGAGAAACTCGCCGCCAAGACCGCCGCCGCGAAGAAGACCGCCGCCGCCCGCAAGGCCGCCGGCAAGAAGCCCGCGACCGGCGCCGAACAGGCCGGCTGAGCGGCTGCGCCTCACGGCACGCGGCCCGGTGCTGCCGGGCCACGTGCCGGATGCGTGCCGGATGCGCGCGGGCCGGCGAAGACGAACCGGCCCGCTGCGGCACCGGCGGCCTGCGCAATGCCCCCTCCGCGAGGCGCGCCAGCAGCGCGCCGTCTCGCGCCGCCTGTACGTACGGACGTACCATGGTACGCGCGGAGAGAGCCTGCGCCATTGCGCCATAGCGCTTACCCCCTGACGGGGGCGCTAAGGCGCAAAGACGCAGGCGCGCGCTATACTAAGATTTTCGTCTCAGGCGGCCCCTGCCAGATAGCATATTTTAGGAAAAAAGTCAAGTTCCGCCATTTCCCGCGCCATCCCCGCGCCACTCCCGCGCCATTCAGCCGAGCCGCTTGCGCACCTCCGGCGTCGGCACCATGCCGGCCGCCCAGGCGAACGAGCCCTCCTCGGCCATCATCCGCCCGGCCTCCAGCAGCGCGGTCAGCGCGCGGCGCTGCAACGCGCCGCCGACGCTGATCCGCTTCGCCCCGGCCGCCGCCAGATCGGCCAGCGTGATGCCCTGCTCCAGCCAGCCGGTCACCACGTTCACCGGCTTGTCCACCGCCTGCACCACCGCGCGCACCTCGGCCAGGCTGCGCAGCCCCGGCGCATACAGCACATCGGCACCGGCCGCCGAGAACGCCTGCAACCGCTTGATGGTGTCCTCCATATCCGCCCGGCCATGGATCAGGTTCTCCGCCCGCGCCGTCAGCACGAAGCCCGACGGCACCGCGCGGGCCGCCGCCACCGCCGCCCGCACCCGCGCCACCGCCTGCTCGAACGGATAGATCGGCGCCGCCGCGTCGCCGCTGGAATCCTCGATCGAGCCGCCGGCCACGCCCACCTCGGCCGCCCGCGCAATCGCCGCCGCCGCGGCCTCCGGCGTCTCGCCGCCGCCATTCTCCAGGTCGGCGTTCACCGGCAGCCCGGTCGCCCGCACGATCACCCGGCAATTCTCGATGATCTCGTCGAGCGAGACCACGGTGTCGCCACGCCCCAACCCGAACGCCACCCCGATGCTGGTGGTGGCCAGCGCCTCGAACCCCTGCGAGGCCAGCAGCTTCGCCGAGCCGGCATCCCACGGATTGGGAATGATGAACGCCCCCGCCCGCGCATGCAGCGCCCGGAACGCCGCGACCTTGCCCGCTTGATCCATACTCATGCCATCAACTCCGCCAATGCCGGCGCCCATTTCGCGGCGTCGGTGCCACTCGCCAGGTGCCCATGCACGCTGTCGATCTCGAAATACCTCGCCTGCACGCCCGCCGCCCGCAACGCCGCCATCACCCCCGGCGCCAGGCTCGGCGGAAACAGCGCGTCGGTGCGCGACAGCGCGTACAGCACCCGCGCCCGGATCCGCCCCAGCAGCGGCGTCGCGTCGAACCGCTCGGCGGCCCGGCCCAGCACCAGCAGCGAATTGCCGTCGAACGCCCGCGCCCAGCCCGCGGCGATCCGGGTAATCTCCGCATCGCGCGCCGCCTGCTCGGGGAATCGCGGCGCCAGTTGCTGCTCCAGCCCATAGCGCCGCAGCGTCTCCTCGCGGATCGCCGTCATGGTCGGCAGAATCCCGCCGACCCGGTAGTAATGCCCGCCATTCCAGTTCGGATCAGTCGCCAGCCGTGCCGCCAGCTTCGGCGTATGCAACTCCGCCGGCCGCTTCGGCGCGCTCACCGCGATGCCCAGCCGGTCGACGAAATTCGGGAACGTCACCCCCCAGGCAAAGCCCTGAAAGCCGCCGAAGGACGGCCCGACCACGGCGGCCAGATGCTCCACCCCCAGCCGCTCCAGCAGCATCTTCTGCGCGGTGACGATGTCCGGCAGCGTGATGTCGGGAAACTCCGGCCCATATTCCACCCCGCTCGCCGGATCGATGCTGCGCGGCCCGGTGGAGCCGAACGCCGAGCCCAGCATGTTCGAACTGACCACGAAATAGCGATTGGTATCGATCGCCCGCCCCGGCCCGACCAGCGCCGCCCACGACCCTTCCGACGCCCCCTCCCCGCCATCCGCGAACAGATGGCTGCTGGTATAGCCATGCGTCAGCAGCACCGCGTTGCGCCCGTCCTCCGCCAGCCGGCCATAGGTCACATAGGCCAGCTGCACCGCCCGCAGCACCACGCCGCTCTCCAGCCGCAGATCGCCGATCGAACCCTGCATCGCCTGTCCCTCCGCCCCCGCTACCCTTCAGCGAGCACCTCGCGGCTGGCGCGCACCCGCTCCACCCGTCGCCCGTCCATCGCCACCACCTCGAACAGCCAGCCGCCGAACACCATCCGGTCGCCGGTGCGCGGCACCCGCCGCAGCAGCGCCAGCAGCAGCCCGCCCAGCGTGTGATAACTGCCCTCGGCCGGCAAGTCCGGCAGGTCGAGGCGCGATTTCACCTCGTCCACCGGCATCATGCCGTCCAGCAGCATCGCCCGCTCCTCGTCGCCGCCGCCCTCCTGCTGATCGTCCGGCGCCGAATCCTCCGGGTCGCCGACGATCGCCTCCAGCACGTCCGCCGCGGTCACCACGCCCTCGAAGCTGCCGTATTCGTCGAGCACCAGCGCCAGCCCCAGCGGGTCGGATTTCAGCCGGTCCAGCGCATCGAGCGCGGTCACCGTATCCGGCACCACCATCGGCTGGCGCAACGCGGCGGCGATCGACAATTCCTTGCCGTCCAGGATGCGGTCCAGGATGTCCTTGGCCTGCACCACCCCCACCGGATTGTCCACCGCCCCGTCGCACACCACGAAGCGCGAATGCGGCGCCGATTTCAGCGCGTGCGCGATGTCCTTGGCCGGGTCGGTGCGGTCGATCCAGGCGATCTCGGTGCGCGGCGTCATGATCGCGCGCACCGGCTTGTCGGCCAGCCGCAGCAGCCGCACGATCATGTCGCGCTCCTCGCTTTCCAGCACCCCGGTCTGCTCGCCCTCCAGCAGCAGCGCCTTCAGCTCCTCCTCGTTCATCGCCCGCGCCGCCACACGCTGCGCGCCGAACAGCCTGAGCATGGCGCCGGAGGACTTGCTCAGCAGCCACACCGCCGGCCCCGCCACCCGCGCCAGCAGCGCCAGCGGCCCGGCGACCATCGCCGCCGCCCGCTCCGGCTGGCGCAGCGCCAGTTGCTTCGGCACCAGTTCGCCCAGCACGATGGTCAGGTAGGTGATCGCCACCACCACCACGAACAGCGACAGGCTGGCCGCGAACGGCGCCAGCGCCGGCACCCGCGCCAGCACCGGCTCCAGGCTGGCCGACACCCTGGCGCCGCCGAACACGCCGGACAGGATCGCCACCAGCGTGATGCCCACCTGCATGGTCGGCAGGAACAGCGACGGGTTCTCGGCCAGCAGCCGCGCCCGCGCCGCGCCCTTCAGCCCATGCCGCTCCAGCACCGCCAGCCTGGTGCGGTTGGCCGAGACCATCGCCATCTCGCACAGCGCGAACACCCCGTTCAGCGCGATCAGCAGCAGCACGATGATGATGTCGAAGGCGATCGTCATGCGGGGTCATCCATGATTGCAGTGTCCAATGCCGGGCGGCGAGTGTAGCCGAAGCGGCGGATTTCTCCACGTAACGCCGCGGCAGCCGGCGAGTCTTCCGGCCAGGTAACAGCGGCGGGGCCGCCGTGCCTTGCTGCGGCCACACCAGGGCCGGCCCCCCGCCGCAGTGCACCGCCATCTTGCGGCCCAACCTGGGACGATTCCCCCGCCCAAGCTGCTGACGGAGCCGCCAGAATGACCCATATCGCGCCGATCGCGCCGCACGGCGACCACAGCACCAGCCGCCCGAAATGCAGCGAGGCGGGCGACCGCCGCTTCAACCGCGCCTGGCTGCACCCCGGCACCGTGCTGGCGCTGCTGCTGTGCGCCGCCGCCGCCTTCGGGGTCTGGGCGCTGCTCAACCGGCCGGTGGCGCTGGCGGATTTCCACGGCCGCGTCGCCGGCCTGGCCTTCTCGCCGTTCCAGCGCGGCCAGAGCCCGGAGGACGCCCGCTTCCCGAGCAAGGCCGAGATCCGCGCCGATCTGGTGCAGGCCGCCGCCACCGCCGGGCGCATCCGCACCTATACCGTCGCCGGCGACATGGCCGAGGTGCCGAAACTCGCCGCCGACCTGCCGCTCCGCGTCACCCTCGGCGCCTGGCTGTCCGCCGACGCCAATGCGAATCGCAAGGAAATCACCCGCCTGATCGCCACCACCAGGGGCGCCGCCAATGTCGAGCGGGTGATGGTCGGCAACGAGGTGCTGCTGCGTGGCGACCTCTCCGCCCCGGCGCTGATCGCCGACATCGCCCGCGTGCGCGCCGCCCTCGACCTGCCGGTCTCCACCGCCGAGCCCTGGCATGTCTGGCTCAAGCACCCCGAACTGGCGCGGGCGGTGGACTTCATCACCGTGCATCTGCTGCCGTACTGGGAAGGCCAGCCGGCCGACCGGGCGCTCGCCTTCACCATGAACAAGCTGGCCGAGGTGCGGGCCGCCTACCCCGACAAGCAGATCGTCATCGGCGAAGTCGGCTGGCCGAGCAACGGCGTCGATATCGGCCCCGCACATGCCAGCCGGGTGAACCAGGCCGGCTTCCTGCGCGGCTTCTTCCGCACCGCCCAACGCCAGCACCTCGACTACTACGTGATGGAAGCCTTCGACCAGCCGTGGAAAACCAGCTTCGAGGGCCGCGCCGCCGGCTACTGGGGCATGTTCGACCTCGACCGCCAGGCCAAATGGCCGATGACCGGCCCGGTGCTGGAGCATCCGCACTGGCCCGGCTGGGCCGCCGGCGCGGTCGGTCTGGCGCTGCTGCTGGCCTGGGGGCTGCTGTCGCGCCGGCCGGATATCCGCGTGCCGGGCAAGCTGCTGCTGGCCGGGCTGGCGCAGGGCTTCGTCGCGGCATTGGTATGTCTCATGATGGTTATGTCCACTACCTATCTGTCGCTGGCCGCCGGCGCGGTCTGGGCGCTGCTCGCCGCCGGCCAGTTCCTGCTGCTGCTGCTGCTGCTGGCCGGCGGGTTCGAACTGGCCGAGACCATCTGGGCGCGGCGCTGGCGCCGGGTGCCGGTGCTGCTGCCTGCCCCGCCGCAGCAAGCCGCCGGCAAGGTGTCGATCCACATCGCCATCTGCAACGAGCCGCCGCAGATGGTGGCCCGCACGCTGGATGCGCTGGCCGCGCTCGACTACCCGGATTTCGAGGTGCTGGTGATCGACAACAACACCACCGACCCGGCGCTGTGGGAGCCGGTGGCGGGCCATTGCGCCCGGCTCGGCCCGCATTTCCGCTTCTTCCATCTCGGCCGCTGGCCGGGCTTCAAGGCCGGCGCGCTGAATTTCGCGCTGCGCAACACCGCGCCCGACGCGGTTGCCGTCGCCGTGCTGGACAGCGACTACATCGTCGCGCCGGACTGGCTTTCCCGCACCATGCCGCAATTCGCCGACCCCGAGGTGGGCTTCGTGCAGTCGCCGCAGGATTACCGCGATGGTGGAGCAAGTCTCTTCAAGCGCCTGATGTTCTGGGAATATGCCGGCTTCTTCAAGCTCGGCATGGTCACCCGCAACGAGCGCAACGCGATCATCCAGCACGGCACCATGAGCATCGTTCGAAAAGCCGCGCTGGACGGCCTCAACGGCGACGGCTGGGCGGAATGGTGCATCTGCGAAGACTCCGAACTCGGCCTCAGGCTGTTCCGCGCCGGCTGGAAGGCGGTCTACTCGTCGCAGAGCTTCGGCCGCGGCGTGATGCCGGACGACTTCGCCGCCTACCGCAAGCAGCGCCATCGCTGGGCGTTCGGCGCCATGCAGATCATGCGCGGCCATGCCGCCGCCCTGTTCTCGCCGTTCAACCGCGAGTTGACGCTGGGCCAGCGCTGGCACTTCGTCACCGGCTGGCTGCCGTGGATCGGCGACGCGCTGGGGCTGGTGTTCACGCTGCTGGCGCTGGTCTGGTCGGCCGGGCTGATTTTCGATGCCAAGCGCTTCGAATTCCCGATCGCGCTGTTCATGCTGCCGTCGATCGGGCTGTTCGTATTTCGTCTGGCGCAGGGCTGGGCGCTGTACGGCAACCGGGTGGCCTGCTCGCGGGCCGAGCGGCTGGGCGCGATGGTCGCCGGCCTGGCGCTGTCGCACAGCATCGGCGTCGCGGTCTGGCAGGGCCTGCTGATCGGCCGCACCGCCTTCCGCCGCACGCCGAAGATGGAGAACGCGCCGGCGCTGATCCAGGGCCTGACGATGGCCCGCACCGAGGCGCTGCTGCTGGCCGGAACCTGGGCGGCGCTGGCCGGCGTCGCGGTGGTGCACCGCTTCGCCACCTGGGAGGCGACCTGGTGGTGCGCCGTGCTGCTGACCCAGTCGCTGCCCTATCTGGCGGCGGTGTTCCTCGCCGTCGTCGCGGCACTGCCGGCCCGCGCACCGCAGCCGGCGCCGATGGTGCGCCGCGCGCCACAGCGCCACCTGCCAAGGCCGCAGGCGCTGCCGCTCGGCGCCAGGCTGGCCCCGGCCCGCGCCGCCGAGCCGCAGCGCGCCCGCTGGGCGGCCCCGGAGCGGCAATCGTAAGCCGGGCCGGGGTTGAAAAATGATTAAATTTTGAGATTTCTCTTGTTCAACGAAGTTTTTGATGGTTATTTAACATATTCCAACCGGCTGGAGAATTTCCGATGCAAGCACCCCACACCGCCGACATCATCCCCTTCCCCAGCCGCCCCCCGGCCGACCCGGCCGACCGCCTGCGCCACGCTTTGGCGGCGCTGGACGCGGCGCTCGATCGGCAGCGCGGCGCGGTGGCCGACTGGCGGTTCAGCC
>DATJEA010000268.1:0-5084 GCA_035497095.1 Acetobacteraceae bacterium
TGAACAAAAAGAAGCAAAAAAACTTTTTATTCCCTGGAGTCCGGACTGCGGTCCGGGACTCCAAAGGATGAAGTTTTTGCGCGCTTTTTTCAAAAAAGCGCTGCTTCCTTTACGTCTCGCCGACAAACGCCGCCGGCCGCAGCAGCCGCGCCAGCGTATCCAGCACCCCGTTGGCCATGCGCGGCTCGTCGCCGGTGAAAAAGCCGTGCGCCACGTCGAGGTATTCGTTGATCACCACGCGCGGCGGCGGGCCGTCCTTCATCCACAACTCGGCGGCGCCGGCGCGCAGCAGCGCCCGCAGCACCGGGTCCAGCCGCTCGATCGGCCAGTCCGCCGAGAGGGCGGCGGCCAGCATCGGGTCCAGCGTGTCCTGCTGCTGCGTCGCGGTCCGCACGATGCGGGCGAACAGCGGCACGTTGGCGTCCGGCGCGCGGCCGTCCTCGAAGCCGCCGCTGCCGGGCAGTTCACCGAGGCGGTGACGGACGAACTCGTCGATCACCGTCTCCGGGCTGGTCTGCGACTGCTCGGCCTGGAACAGCGCCTGCACGGCGGCGACGCGGGCCGAGGTGCGCGGGCGCGCGGTGGCGGGGCTGGCCATCAGACCGCACCCAGCCAGCGTGCGGCGCGGATTTGCAGCAGGCAGGCGGCAGCCGCCTCGGCGCCCTTGTTGGGGCCGTCGGCGCCGGAGCGGGCCAGCGCCTGCGCCTCGGTCGCCACCGTCAGCAGCCCGTTGCCCAGGCACAGCCCGAATTGCAGCACCACCTGGGTAAGCCCGGTCATCGCCTCGCGGCAGACATGCTCGTAATGGTCGGTCTCGCCCTTCACCACGCAGCCGAGCGCCACGTAGCCGTCGTAGTGCTTGCTGCCGCGCAACGCGAGGCGAACGGTGGCGGCCAGTTCCAGCGCGCCCGCCACGTCGAGCACGTCGAACGTCGCGCCGGCCTCGCGCAGCAACCCTTCGGCGCCGTCGCGCAGGCCGTCGACGATGCGGGTGTAATACGGCGCCCGCACCACCAGCAGATGCGGGCGCGGCCCGTCCAGCACCGGGGCCTTGGGCAGCGGCGCATCAGCAGTGCTCATGGGGTGGCGGATCCTTTGATCGGGCGGGTGTCGACGATGTTCAGCCCGTAGCCTTCGATGCCGATGATGGTGCGCTGGGTGTTGGACAGCAGCACCATGTCGCGCACCCCGAGGTCGAGCAGGATTTGCGCGCCGATGCCGTAGTCGCGCAACTGGGTCCGCGGCGCCTCGCTGCCCAGATGCTGCACCCGTTCGGAGAGTGCGGTCGGCCGCATCTCGCGCAGCAGCACCACGGCACCACGGCCCTCGGCGGCGATCATCTGCATCGCGCCGCGCAGCACCGTGCCGGTGCGGCTGCCGATCACGTCGTTCAGCAGGTCGACGCCGTGCATCCGCACCGGCACCGGCCCAGGGGCGGAGAGGTCGCCCTTCACCAGCACCAGATGCTCGCAATATTCGACCGTGTTGGCGTAGGTCATCAGCTTCCAGGCGCCGCCGATCTCATGGTTGAAATCGGCCTCGCTGACCCGCTTCACCAGCCGCTCGGTGCGCCGGCGATGGGCGATCAGGTCGGCGATGGTGCCGAGCTTCAGGTTCTGGTGCTGGGCGAAGGCGACGAGATCGGGCATGCGGGCCATCGTGCCGTCATCGTTCATGATCTCGCAGATCACTCCGGACGGGTTCAGCCCGGCCAGGCGGGCAATGTCCACCGCCGCCTCGGTGTGCCCCGCGCGCACCAGCGTGCCGCCCTCGCGCGCCATCAGCGGGAACACATGGCCGGGGGTGACGATCTCGTCGCGCCCGCAGGCCGGATTGATCGCCACCGACACGGTGCGCGCCCGGTCATGCGCCGAGATGCCGGTGGTCACCCCGTCCCGCGCCTCGATGGATACCGTAAAAGCAGTGGCATGGCGGGTGCCGTTGGCCTGGCTCATCAGCGGCAGGCCAAGCTGCTCTACCCGCTGGCGGGCCAGCGCCAGGCAGATCAGCCCGCGGGCGTGGCGGGCCATGAAGTTCACCGCCTCGGGCGTGGCGAATTGCGCCGGGATCACTAGGTCGCCCTCGTTCTCGCGGTCCTCGTCATCGACCAGGATGAACATCCGGCCCTCGCGCGCCTCCTCGATCAGTTCCTCGGTGGAGGCGAGGTATTCCGACAGGCTGCGGCTCAGCATCTCGTTCATGGCATGTCCCTCAGCCGGGCGACATAGCGCGCCAGCGTGTCGATTTCGATGTTCACCCGGTCGCCCGGGCGCAGCAGGCCAAAGCTGGTGACGGCGGCGGTGTGCGGGATGATGTTGACGCCGAAGGTATCGTCGCCCACCTCGTTGACGGTCAGCGAAACCCCGTCCACCGCGACGCTGCCCTTCGGCGCGATGAAGCGGGAGAGCGCGCGCGGCACCCGGAAGCTCCAGCGGGTGGAACCGTTCTCCGGCGCCGCCGCCAGCACCTCGGCGACGCCGTCGACATGGCCGGAGACGATATGGCCGCCGAGTTCGTCGCCGACCTTCAGCGGCCGCTCCAGATTGACCCGGCTGCCCACCGCCCAGCCGCCGAGCGTGGTTTTCGACAGCGTTTCCGCCGAGACCTCGACGGCGAACCAGTCCGCCCCCAGTTCGACGGCGGTGAGGCAGCAGCCGGAGCAGGCGATCGAGGCGCCGGGCGGGATTTCGGCGGTATTACTCCAGGGAGTAGCAATTACCAGCCGCATATCCCGCCCACCGCCGAGCGGCCGGATGTCGCGTACTGTGCCCAGCCCGGTGATGATTCCGGTAAACATCAGCCTTCATCCTCGCGCGGCAGGCGTTGCAGTTCGGTCAGCACGTCATCGCCGGCCATGGTCACCCGCAGCCGGCGGAAGCGCGGCATCGCGGCCAGCGCGGTGACGCCGAACGCCTGCGCCGCCGCCACGCCGTCGCCACCCATCACCGCCGGCGCATGGAACCACGCCAGCCGATCCACCAGATCGGCGCGCAGCAGCGTCGCCGCAAGCCGGGCGCCGCCTTCCACCAGCAGGCGCGTGATGCCGCGCCCGGCCAATGCGGCGAGCCCGGCTGCGATATCCACCCCGGCCTCGCCGCCCGGCACCCGCAGCAGCGCCACGCCGAGTTCCTCCAGCGCCGCGGCGCGGGCCGGGTCGGCGTCGTCGCGCGCGATCAGCCAGGTCGGCGTCTGCTTCGCGGTCACCACCAGCCGGGACAGCAGGCGCAGGCTCAGATGCCCGTCGGCGATCACCCGCACCATCGGCGTGGTCTTGTAGCCTGGGATGCGGCAGGTGAGGTCCGGATCGTCGGCCATCGCGGTGCCGATGCCGACCATCACCGCGTCGTGCCGGCCACGCAGCGCCTGGCCGAGGCGGCGGGCCGGGCCCCCGGTGATCCACTGGCTCTCGCCGCCGGCCGTGGCGATGCGGCCGTCCAGCGTGGTCGCCAGCTTCAATGTCACCATCGGCCGGCCCAGGCGGATGCGATGGAACAGCCCCTCGGCGATCTCCTCCGCCTCGTCCCGCAACACCCCCTGCACCACCTCGATGCCGGCGTCACGCAGCCGCCGCAGCCCGGCGCCGTTCACCCGCGGGTCGGGGTCGGCGGTGGCGACCACCACGCGGGCGATCCCGGCCTCGATCAGCGCCTCGGTGCAGGGCGGCGTGCGGCCCTGAAAGCAGCACGGCTCCAGCGTGACATAGGCGGTGGCGCCGCGCGCCAGTTCGCCCGCCATCGCCAGCGCCTGCGGTTCGGCATGCGGCCGGCCCCAGGGCGCGGTGTTGCCACGGCCCACCACCCGCCCGTCACGCACGATGACGCAGCCGACCGAGGGGTTCGGCCAGGTGTTGCCCAGGCCGCGCCGGGCCAGCGCCAGGGCTGCCCGCATATGGGAGGGATCATCGGCCACGCTGCTCAGTCCGGGCTGCCGAGTTCGCCAATGAATGCTTCAAAATCCTTGGCTTCCCGGAAGTTTCGATAAACCGAGGCGAACCGCACATAGGCCACCGCGTCCACCTCCTTCAGCGTTTCCATCACCTGCTCGCCGATCAGCTTGCTCGGGATGTCGGCCTCGCCCGAGGCTTCCAGCCGGCGCACGATGCCGTTCACGATCAGCTCGATCCGCTCATCGTCCACCGGCCGCTTGCGCAGCGCGATGCGCACCGAGCGGGCCAGCTTGTCGCGGTCGAACGGCACCCGGCGGTTATCGGTTTTCACCACGGTCAGCTCGCGCAACTGCACCCGCTCGATGGTGGTGAAGCGCTGGCTGCAGCCGCCGCAGGACCGCCGCCGGCGAATCGCCGAGCCGTCCTCGCTCGGGCGGCTGTCCTTCACCTGGGTGTCCTCATGGCCGCAGAACGGGCAGCGCATCGCGGGTCTACCTTATTGGAGCGCGGGGCTTATCGGGGCAATGGGGTCGGATAGATCGGGAAGCGGGCGCACATCGCCTTCACCTGGGCGGCGATCTCCGCTTCCGCGACATCGTTGCTGCCGTCGTTGGAGGCGGCGAGCCCGTCCAGCACCCGGCCGATCATGCGGCCGATCTCGGTGAACTCCGCCACCCCGAAGCCGCGCGCGGTGGCCGCCGGGCTGCCCAGCCGGATGCCGGAAGTCACCGCGGGCTTGGCCGGATCGAACGGGATGGCGTTCTTGTTGGCGGTGATATGGGCGTGCTCCAGGCTGCGCTCGGCCGCCTTGCCGGTCACCCCCTTGGGCCGCAGATCGACCAGCATCAGATGGCAATCAGTGCCGCCGGTGATGATCGCCAGCCCCTGCCCCACCAGACTGGCGGCCAGCGCCTTGGCATTGTCGGCCACCGCCTGCTGATAGGCGCGGAATTCCGGCCGCAACGCCTCGCCGAACGCCGCCGCCTTGGCCGCGATCACATGCATCAGCGGCCCGCCCTGCAAGCCGGGGAACACCGCCGAGTTGATCTTCTTGCCAAGGTCGAGGTCGTTGGACAGCACCATGCCGCCGCGCGGGCCGCGCAGCGTCTTATGCGTGGTGGTGGTCACCACATGGGCGTGCGGCAGCGGGCTGGGGAACAGGCCGGCGGCCACCAGACCGGCGAAATGCGCCATGTCG
>DATJEA010000269.1:0-3808 GCA_035497095.1 Acetobacteraceae bacterium
CAGCCTGGGCGGCCGGGCCGAGGCTGCCATCGAGCGACAGGGGCAGCCCGACCACCAGCCCGCCGGCGTTCTGCCGTGTGGCGATGGCGGCAATCGCGGCGGCGTTGGCGCCCAGCTTGCCGCGCTTCAGGCTGGCATGCGGGCTGGCCAGCAGCAGTGACACATCGGACAGCGCCACCCCAATCACCCGGCTGCCGGGGTCGAGCCCGATCAGCCGCTGGCCGGGGGTGAGGTGCGCGCGCAGCTGCGTCATGTTGAACAGGGGCATGGGCACGGTTATGGTCCGCCCCCGCCTGTTAACCAAGGAAATCCCATGTCGCTCGACCCCGCGACCGTCCGCCGCATCGCCAGGCTCGCCCGCATCCGGCTGGATGACGCGCAGGTCGCGCAGATGGGTGCGGAGCTTAATTCCATCCTCGGCTGGATCGAGCAGCTCAACGAAGTGAACGTGGACGGCGTAACCCCGATGGCCGGCGGCACGCACAACATGGCGCAGCGGCTGCGCGCCGACGCGGTGACCGATGGCGGCATCGCCGAACAGGTGCTGGCCAACGCGCCGGACCGCGAGGGCGCGTTCTACACCGTGCCGAAGGTGGTCGAGTGATGCTCACCGATCTCACTTTGGCCGAGGCCCGCGCTGGCCTGCGGGCTGGTCGCTTCTCGTCGCGCGAGTTGACCCAGGCGTTCCTCGACGCCATCGCGGTGTTGAACCCGAAGCTGAACGCCTTCATCACCGTCACCGGCGAGGCGGCACTGGCCCAGGCCGATGCCGCCGATGTGGCACTGGCCCGTGGCGAACAGCGCAACCTCACCGGCATCCCTTTGGCGATCAAGGATTTATTCTGCACCAAGGGGGTGCGCACCACCGCCGGCAGCCGCATCCTGGCGCCGTTCATCCCGCCCTATGAGAGCACCGTCACCGCCAACCTGCTGCGCGACGGCGCGGTGTTCCTCGGCAAAGCCAACCTCGACGAATTCGCCATGGGCTCGTCCAACATGGCCTCGGCCTATGGCGCGGTGACCAACCCCTGGACAAGGCGCGGCGACAACCGGGCGCTGGTGCCGGGCGGCTCCTCCGGCGGCTCGGCGGCGGCGGTGGCAGGGCGGCTGGCGCTGGGGGCGACGGCGACCGATACCGGCGGCTCGATCCGCCAGCCGGCCTCGTTCTGCGGCATCGCCGGCATCAAGCCGACCTATGGCCGCTGCTCGCGCTGGGGGGTGGTGGCGTTCGCCTCGTCGCTGGACCAGGCCGGCCCGCTGGCCCGCACGGTAGAGGATTGCGCCATCATGCTCGGCTCGATGGCCGGGTTCGATGCCAAGGACTCCACCAGTGCCGACCTGCCGGTGCCGGACTTCGCTGCCGCCTGCGCCCGCGGCGTGAAGGGGCTGCGGATCGGCGTGCCGCGCGAATACCGCAGCGACGGCATGGCCCCGGAGATCGAGGCGCTGTGGACGCAGGGGCTGGACTGGCTGCGCGCCGAGGGGGCGGAGATCGTCGACGTGTCGCTGCCGCACACCAAATACGGGCTGGCCACCTATTACATCGTCGCCCCCGCCGAAGCCTCCTCCAACCTGGCGCGCTATGACGGGGTGCGGTTCGGCGCCCGCAGCCAGGGAAGAGATTTGATCGAGTTGTATGAGAAGACTCGCGGCGAAGGCTTTGGTGATGAAGTGAAGCGCCGCGTGCTGATCGGCACCTATGTGCTGTCGGCCGGCTACTACGACGCCTATTACCTGCGCGCGCAGAAGGTGAGGGCATTAATCCTGCAAGATTTTACCGAGGTCTTCCAGCGGGTGGACGCACTGCTGACCCCCACCACGCCGACCGCCGCGTTTGCCCAGGGCGAGCGTATGGACGACCCGATCACCATGTATCTGAACGATATTTTCACTGTGCCGGCGAATATGTCGGGCAGCCCCGGGCTGTCGGTGCCGGCCGGGCTGGACGCGCACGGCCTGCCGCTCGGCCTGCAGGTGCTGGGCCGGCATTTCGACGAGGAAACCGTGTTCGCGGTCGGTGCCGCGCTGGAACGCGCCGCCGGCTTCTCGGCACGGCCTGGCATGCTGGCGGGAGTGTGACATGACCTACGCCATCGAAGGCTCCAGCGGCGCCTGGGAGGTCGTGATCGGCCTTGAGGTGCATGCCCAGATCATCAGCCAGTCGAAGCTGTTCAGCGGCGCCGCCACCGGCTTCGGCGCCAGCCCGAACAGCCAGGTGAGCTTCGTCGATGCCGGCTTTCCCGGCATGCTGCCGGTGGTGAACGGCGAGTGCATCCGCCAGGCGGTGCGCACCGGGCTCGGGCTGAACGCGCAGATCAACCTGGTAAGCCGCTTTGATCGCAAGAATTACTTCTATGCCGACCTGCCGAACGGCTACCAGATCAGCCAGTACGAGCAGCCGATCGTGGGCGAGGGGGCGATCGAGATCGAACTGGCCGATGGCAGCACGCGGCGGATCGGCGTCACCCGGCTGCATGTCGAGCAGGACGCCGGCAAGTCGCTGCACGACCAGGACCCCAGCCGCAGCTTCATCGACCTCAACCGGGCCGGCGTGGCGCTGATGGAGATCGTCAGCGAGCCCGATCTGCGCAGCCCGGAGGAGGCCGGCGCCTATATCCGCAAGCTGCGCTCCATCCTGCGCTATCTCGGCACCTGCGACGGCAACATGGAGGAGGGCTCGCTGCGGGCCGATGTCAACGTCTCGGTGCGCAAGCAGGGCGAGCCGTATCGCACCCGCTGCGAGGTGAAGAACGTCAACTCGGTGCGCTTCGTGATGCAGGCGATCGAGGCCGAGGCGCTGCGCCAGATCGGCGTCTGGGAGGGGGGCGGCACGGTGGAGCAGGAGACCAGGTTGTTCGACCCGCATCGGGGCGAAACCCGCTCGATGCGCTCCAAGGAGGACGCGCACGACTACCGCTACTTCCCCGACCCCGACCTGCTCCCGCTGGTGCTGGAGCAATCCTGGGTGGACGAATTGCGCGCCGCGCTGCCGGAACTGCCGGACGCCAAACGCGCCCGCTTCATCGCCGAATACGGGTTGTCGCCGTATGACGCCGCGGTGCTGGTCGCCGAGCAGGCCACGGCGCAATTCTACGAGACGCTGGCCAAGGGTCGCGACCCGAAGCAGGCGGCCAACTGGCTGACCGGCGACTATTTTGCCGCGCTGAACCGCCTTGGCCGCAGCATCGAGGACCCGCCGGTTTCGGCCGAGTCGCTGGGCGGGCTGCTCGATCTGATCGCCGACGCCACCATTAACGGCAAGATCGCCAAGGAGGTGTTCGAGGCGATGCTGGAGAGCGGCGACTCGGCGGCGGCAATCGTCGACGCGCGCGGCCTGCGTCAGGTTACCGACAGCGGCGCGATCGATGCCGCGGTGGACGCGGTGCTGGCGGCCAATTCGGACAAGGTGGCCGAATTCAAATCCGGCAAGGACAAGCTGTTCGGTTTCTTCGTCGGTCAGGTGATGAAGGCGATGGCGGGGAAGGGCAATCCGGCGCTGGTCAACGACGTGCTGCGCGCCAGGCTGCGCTAGGCGGGCAGCGGCGATGGACGTCCTGCGCCTCGATCACGTGCAACTCGCGATGCCGGCGGGCGGCGAGGATGCCGCGCGCAGTTTCTATCGAGCGGTGCTGGGCATCCCGGAGGTGGCGAAACCGCCGCATCTCGCCAGGCGCGGCGGTTGCTGGTTCGAATCCGGTGCAGTGAAACTGCATCTCGGCGTCGATACCGCGTTCATGCCGGCGCGCAAGGCGCATCCCGCGCTGATCGTGCGCGACCTTGCCGCCCTGGTCGCTCGGCTGAATGCCGC
>DATJEA010000270.1:0-6415 GCA_035497095.1 Acetobacteraceae bacterium
GCCGGCATCAATATTACCGGCTACGCGACGAGGTGATCCGCGACGTGCAGGCAACCCTCGCAGCCGCCCCGCAGGACGGCCGCTCCGGCCGGCAGCCGATCCGCCCCGGACGGAGCTGGCGGCTGACGCCAGCCTGATCGCAGCCGCCGGCCGTTCGGCTCACTCCGCCACGCCAAGGCTTCGTGTGCGGCCCGTCATGCATAGCGGCGGCATCCGATCAAACGGAGTCGCTTGATCGGATGCTGCCCGCCAAAGCAAGCGGCCCGAGCGTCACACCGGCCGGATATTCCACGGCACCATGGTCGGGCACTGCAATATCCCGGTGATGCTCTTGCGGAAGGCGGTTTGCAGGAAGAACTGCCCCAGCGGCACCGTCGCCACCTGGTCCAGCGCCAGCCGGCTTGCCGCCACCGCGAACTTCTTCTGCTCGGCCGGGTCGGTCGCCTGGAGCCACTCGCCGGCCAGATGCTCGGCCTCGTCGCTCTTCCACCAGCCGAACCAGCCCTTCTCGCCTTGCCCGCCGACCAGCGGCGACACCGCCGGGTTGCCCCAGCCGACCACCGGCCCGGTGGTGTGGAAGATGCTCCAGCCCCCCTCGGTGATCGGCCCGCGCTTGGCCCGGCGCTGCACCACGGTGCCCCAGTCGCTCTCCTGCAAGTCGACATTCATGCCGATCTGCTTCAGCGTCTGCGCCGTCATCTGCCCCAGCGGGCCGATATCGGGGAAGTCGGTGGGGTTGATGATCACCACCTTCTCGTTGCCGTAGCCGGCCTCCTTCAGCATCGCCATCGCCGCCTTCGGGTCGGCCGGCATCAGGTCCTTCTGATCCTCGTAGTACGGCGTGCCCTTGCCGAACAGGCTGCGGCACTCGGTCCACAGGCTGGCGTCGTCGCCGCGCGAGGCCAGCATGTAGTCCTTCTGGTTCACCGCCAGCCGCACCGCCTGGCGCAGCTTCACGTCCTTGAACGGGGTTTGCAGGCAGTTCAGCCGCATGATCCCCATCCGCCCGCCGGGGTCGGCGATCTGCACCCCCACCCCATCGGCCTTCTTCAGCATCGGAATCAGGTCGACCAGCGGCCGCTCCCACCAGTCCACCTCGTTGTTCTGCAACGCCGCCGCCGCGGTCGCCGGGTCCGGGATGATGCTCCACACCACGCGCGGAAAATGCGCCACCTTGCCGCCCGACATCCAGTCCGGCGCCTCGCCGCGCGGCTTGTAGCCATCGAACTTCTCGTAGGCCACCCGGCTGCCGGAATTATACTCCTTGGCCAGGAACTTGTACGGCCCGGAGCCGATCATCTCGGTCACCGCCTTGTTCGGGTCGGTCTGCGCCAGCCGCTCCGGCATGATGAAGGCGATGTTGCCGCCGCTGGCGCACAGCGCGTCGAGCAGGTGCGGGAACTTGCGGGTCAGCCGGATTTCCACCGTGCGGTCATCCGGCGCCGCCCATTTCTCCACCACCCGGCCGAGCAACTGGCCGAACGGATCGCGCTTGCTCCAGCGCTCCAGGCTGGCGGCGCAATCGATGCCGCGCACCTTCTCGCCGTCATGGAACAGCAGCCCGTCGCGCAGCTTGAAGGTCCACACCAGCCCGTTATCCGAGACGCTGTGCCCCTCGGCCATCTGCGGCAGCGGTTCGCCCTTGGTGTTGGCGCCATACAGCGTGTCGAACACGTAGAAGCCGTGTTCGCCGGTCACCGTGGCGGTGGTCCAGATCGGGTCCAGCACGCTGAGATTGGCCTGCGGCACGAAGCGCAGCGTCGCGCTTTTGGCCGGCTGCGCGATCGCCGGCGCCGCCAGCGGGCTGGCCAGCAGCGACGCCGCGGCGCCTTGCAGCAGAGTTCTGCGATGCATCGGGAATATCCTCGCTAAATCTTCGTTAGCGCGGTGATAGCCCCCCGCCCCCAGTCGGCGCAACCATCGCCCTGCCGGTTCGCGCCCGCCCCGGGGCCGGCGCTAGGTGTCCACCCGCACCACCTCCACCGCCACCTCGTTGCGTCGCAGCCAGGGCAGCGTCCATGGCGGGTCGTAGAACCAGGCCACCGGCTCGGTCTCGGCCTCCCATCCGCTGGCCGGCAGCGCCGCCAGCAACTCCGCCTCGCGCTCCGCCACCGCCGCCGGCGAGCGGTCGCCGCTGAACCGCAGCACGGCGAAATTCTGCGCCGGCACTTCCACCAGCCGCAGCTGCGGATCGCTCGGCTGCGGCAGTTGCGCCATGGTCAAAGCTGCCGGCAGGTAGAACCGGATCACCCAACGCCCCTCAGCGTCCCGCGCCTGGGCCACCGGCGCGGTCATCGCCATCCTGCTGCCGCCCCGATTGGCCCCGAAGATATACCCGGCCAGCCGGCGGAACCCGGCGCCGCGCGCGGCCTGCGCATCCCCGCTGACCACGGTCTCGGCCGCGATGCGCCGGGCGTATTGGCGGATCTGCACCGAACCCAGCGTTGCGCTGACCTGATATGCGGGCTCCTCGGTCCCCTGGCGCACGCCAATCACCGAACAGGCTGCCAGCAGCGCGCTGGACAGTATCGCCATGATGCCACGCATGTCCCTGCCTCCTCCGCCCTGGCTTACAGATGGGCGCGGTGCCGGCTTATGCCATCGCACGCTGTCGGCTATCCTGGGCGTCGTGCCCGGCCGCCTTCGGGTTGTTGTTTCGATGGAAGTATAGTGATGCATCATACCCATGTTCTGCCGCCCGCTGGCGCGCCCTGGCCGGTCGTCCCCGCCGGCGAGGCCGGATTCGACGCCGGGCGGCTGGCCAATGCGGCGGATTTTGCCGCCAAAAACGAGTCCAAATGGCTCCGCGATATCCAAAAACAGCTCGAATCGGGCAATTTCGAACCGCCGCCGGACAACGCCATCATCGGCCCCACCGCCCCGCGCGGCGCGCCGAACGGCCTGATCCTGCGCGGCGGAAAACTGGTCGCCAGTTGGGGCGACACACGCCAGGTCGACATGACGTTCAGCGTCGCCAAGAGCTATCTGTCGATGCTCGCTGGCCTCGCGGTGCAAGACGGGCTGATCGCCGGCCTCGACGAACCGGTCGGCCGCACCGTGCAGGATGGCGGCTTCGACGGCCCGCATAACGGCGCCATCACCTGGCGCCACCTGCTGCAACAGACCTCCGAATGGGAGGGCAGCCTGTTCGGCAAGTCCGAGATGATCGACCGCTACCGCACCCTCGCCACCGAGTTCGCCGGCCAGCCCGGCCACGCCAAGGGCAGCGCCCGGCCGCTGCAAACCCCCGGAACCTACTGGGAATACAACGATGTCCGGGTCAACCGCCTGAGCCTCGCGCTGCTGCGCCGGTTCGGCCGCGCGCTGCCGGAGGTGTTCGCCGAACGCATCCTCAGCCCGATCGGCGGCTCGCAGGACTGGCGCTGGGAGGGCTACAGCACCTCGGACGTCGAGATCGGCGGCCGCACCATCCGCTCGGTCTCCGGCGGCGGCCATTGGGGCGGCGGCGTGTTCATCCACGCCGAGGACCAGGCCCGCATCGGCCTGCTGATGGCCAATCGCGGCGCCTGGAACGGCCAGCGCATCCTGTCCGAGGACTGGGTCCGCGACTCCCTCACCCCCTGCCCGATCAAGCCGGAATACGGCCTGTTCTGGTGGCTGAACACCGACCGCGCCGCCCGCCCCGCCGCCCCGGCCGACAGCTATTTCGCCATCGGTGCCGGCGGCAACGTCACCTGGATCGCACCCTCGCATGATATCGTCGCGGTGTTGCGCTGGATCGATATGGCGAAGCTGAATGAATGGATCGGGCTGGTGCTGGGGGCGATCAAGTAAAGCAAGGTCTTCTTTTTGTGAACGAAAAGAAGCAAAAAAAACTTTTCATCCATTGGAGTGTACGGCCTCTCCGCGGCTCCGCTGCCGCAAGGCGAATGAGAGTTTTTTTGGTCCTTTTTTGCAAAAAAGAACACGCTTCCTTCCTTGTCTTTTGACGCGAGCATATTTTACTAATAAATTTAGTAATACCTATAAGATCTTGTGAATTAGCCATCCTCGCCCTAATCTTCTGGGAAGCCGCACGCTGCCGTGCGGCTGCACCCTGCCGAGGATCCGCAAGATGAGCCGCATCGCCCCTCGCCTTCATGTTCTGCATGAGAACGCCGCCTGGCTGCCGCCGCTGGCCGAGGCGTTCGACCGGCGGGCGCTGCCGTGGACCGAATGGTTCCTCGACGCCGGCACCTTCGATCTCGCCGCCGCGCCGCCCGAGGGTGTGTTCTACAACCGGATGAGCGCCTCCTCGCACACCCGCGACCATCGCTATTCGGCCGAACTCACCGTCGCGGTGCTGGCCTGGCTCACCCGCTGGGGTCGCCGCGTGGTCAATGGTCCGCGGGCGCTGGACCTGGAGATCAGCAAGGTGCGACAATACGCGGCGCTGGAAGCCGCCGGGCTGCGCACGCCGCACAGCGTGCTGGTGGCCGGCCGCGACCGGCTGGTGGCAACCGCCCGCACCCATTTCCCCGGCCAGCCGGTGATCCTCAAGCCAAACCGGGGCGGCAAGGGCTTGGGCGTGCAGCTTTTCCATACGCTGGAGGGGCTGTCGGAACACGTCGCCTCGGACAGCTTCGAGACCCCGGTGGATGGGCTGCATCTGTTGCAGGAATATATCCGCGCGCCGCGCCCGGTGATCACCCGCGCCGAGTTCGTCGGCGGCCGCTTCGTCTATGCGGTCGAGGTGGATACCAGCGAGGGCTTCGAACTCTGCCCCGCCGATGCCTGCGCCATCGGCGATGCGGTCTGCCCGGTGGGCGAGCAGCCGGCGCATAAATTCACCGTGTTGCCGGGCATCGACGCCACGCTGCGCAACCGGTTGGAAGGGTTCATGAATCAAGCCGGCATCGATGTTGCCGGCATCGAGTTCATCGAGAGCGAGGACGGGCGGCGGCTGGTCTACGACGTCAACACCAACACCAACTACAACGCCGAGGCGGAAGCCCGCGCCGGCATCGCCGGCAGCAACCGCTCCGGCCCTGGCGCGTTGGCCGAATACCTGGCGGGCGAGCTCGCCCTCAGCCGCCGGAACGCTGCTTAATCAAATAGTTGCGCGACGGCGTGCAGGTCCGCCTGCACGCTGACGCAGACCCGGCGCATCTCGTCATCGGCCGGCACGATATCCGGCACCATCACCGTCATCATCCCGGCCGCCACCGCCGCACGCACGCCGTTATGCGAGTCCTCGACCGCGATGCATTCGGATGCAGGCACCCCGAGAACCTCGGCGGCGCGCAGGAACAAGTCCGGCGAAGGTTTTGATTTTTCGACATCATCGCGGGTCAACACCGCCGCGAAGCGGGCACGCAAACCGCTGCGCGCCAGGTGCTCGTCGGCATGCACGCGGGTGGCGGCGGTGGCGATCGCCATCGGCAATCCAAGTTGCCCGATCCGATCCAGCAGCGCCACCGCGCCCGGCTTCAGCGGCACCTCGGCGGCCAGCCGGGCGCTGCGCAGCGCCAGATAGGCGGCGCGGTGGGCGTCGTACGGAAACTCCGGTCCCAGCCGCGCCCGCAGCCGGTTCTGGAAGTCGCTGCGCGGGCCGCCGATCAACTCATGCAGGAAGGCTTCCGGCAGGTCGTGGCCGAAATCTGCCATGGATTCAACGAAGCAGCGGACATAGATGATCTCCGTATCGAGCAGCGTGCCGTCCATATCGAGCACCACGGCACGCGCCGGACGTGGAAAAACAGACGCTGCACCCATGCCATCCTCCGAACCCGGCCGAGGCTACGGCCCCGCCCGGCCCGGCGCAACGCCGCGTGCCGCCTTCAGTTCCTCGGCGATGCGGAACGCCATTTCCAGCGCCTGCGCGCCGTTCAGCCGCGGGTCGCACTGGGTGTGATAGCGCTCGGCCAGATCGGCCTCGGCGATACCACGCGCGCCGCCGGTGCATTCGGTGACATCCTTGCCGGTCATTTCCAGATGCACGCCGCCCGGATGGGTGTTTTCGGCGCGGTGAATGGCGAAAAACTGATGCAATTCGCGTAAAATCCGGTCGAAATTGCGCGTCTTGTAGCCGTTCGAGGCCTTCACCGTGTTGCCGTGCATCGGGTCGCACGACCAGAGAATGTTATATCCCATACGTTTCACCGCGCGGATCAGCGGCGGCAGGGTTTTTTCCACCTGGTCGGCGCCGTTGCGCACGATCAGCGTGAGCCGCCCCGCTTCGTTGGCCGGGTTCAGTACCTCGATCAGCCGGAGCAGTTCGTCCGGCGTCATGGTCGGGCCGCATTTCAGGCCGATCGGGTTGGCGACCCCTTTCAGGAAGGCGACATGGGCGCCGTCCGGCTGGCGGGTGCGCTCGCCGATCCACAGCATATGCGCCGAGCAGTCATACGAGGTGCCGGTCAGGCTGTCGGTGCGGGTCAGCGCCTGCTCATAGGGCAGCAGCAGCGCCTCGTGG
>DATJEA010000271.1:0-20794 GCA_035497095.1 Acetobacteraceae bacterium
GATGTTTGTGGCCGTTGCACACCGACCACGCTTTATCATCCTGAGAGGAGCAGCCACCGGAGCACCGGGGGAGAACCCCAATCACCCCATCTGACTCAAAATGCGCTAGGCCGAGTCGGCTGGCGTGGTTTTCGAGAACCGGAGCGGAGCGGACGCTGGTCCGTGAGCACCGGAAGCGCAGAAAACTGCGCCAGACGGCCGGCATAGTAGCATTTTCAGTTGGACACTGAGGTGGCCGCCAACTACCCGCGCCAGGCCACCGAGATGGTCGCGCTGCGCGATGGCGTCCACCTGGCCACCGACCTCCACCTGCCCGACGGCCCCGGCCCATTCCCGGTGGTGCTGGAGCGCACCCCCTACGGCCGCGACCAGCCAAGCCGCAGCGAACGCACGGCCGCCGACCCGCACCCGGCCAGCCGCACCGAACTGGCCGCCTTCTTCATCGCGCACGGCTACGCGGTGGTGTTCCAGGACAACCGCGGCCGCCACGGCAGCGAGGGCCGCTTCGTCAAATACCTGTCGGACGGCGAAGACGGCTTCGATGCCTGCGCCTGGATCATGTCCCAGCCCTGGTGCGACGGCCGCATCTGCACCATGGGCCTGTCCTACGCCGCGCACACCCAGGCCGCCCTCGGCTGCCTCGATCCGCCTGGCCTGGTGGCGCAGGTGCTGGATTCCGGCGGCTTCTGCAACGCCTGGCAGGGCGGCATCCGCCAGTTCGGCGCCTTCGAGCTGAAACAGGCCACCTGGGCGCACCGCCAGGCGCTGCTGAGCCCGGAGGCCGCGGCCGACCCGGTGCTGAAAGCCGCCCTCGCCGCCGAGGACATCGCCGCCTGGTTCACCCGCATGCCCTGGCAGCAAGGCCAGTCACCGTTGCGCCATCATGCTGATTATGAGTCATACCTGTTCGACCAGTGGCGCCACGGCGCATTCGACGAATACTGGACCCAACTCGGCATCTACGCCGCCGGCTGGCACGATCGCTACAGCCGCGCCGACTGCGTGCATATGTCGTCCTGGTTCGACCCCTACCCGCTGACCGCCACCGGCAACTACCTCGGCCTGAAACGCGCCGGCCGCGGCCCCCAACGCCTGATCCTCGGCCCCTGGACGCATGGCGACCGCAGTTCCACCTGCTTCGGCGACGTCGAATTCGGCCCCGCTGCCACAGTCGATTCCTGGGCTGGCGACTGGCGCCAATACCGCCTGCGCCATTTCGACCACGCCATCCACGGCACCAACAACCCGGAGCCCCCGGTCCGCGTCTTCGTCATGGGCGGCGGCAGCGGAAGGCGCAACCAGGCCGGCCACCTTGAGCATGGCGGGCGCTGGCTGAGCCTGGACGACTGGCCGCCCCCCGCCGGCATCCTCCAGCCCTGGCACCTGCACAATGACGGTACCCTCGCCCCCACCCCGCCACCACCCGACGCCGCGCCGCTCAGCTACGATTTCGACCCGGCCCACCCGGTGCCGACCATCGGCGGCAACCTGACCAGCCTGGAGCCGGTGGCGCGCGGCGGCAGTTGGAACCAGGTCGAAGCGCCGGAATTCTTCGGCTGCACGCCGCCCTACCTGCCGCTCGCCTCCCGCCCCGACGTGCTGGCCTTCCAGACCGCCCCGCTCGCCCAGGCAACCCAGGTGGCCGGCCCGATCGAAGCCGAACTCTGGGTCGCCACCGACGGGCCGGACACCGATTTCACCGCCAAGCTGATCGATGTCCATCCGCCCAGCCCCGACGACCCCGGCGGCTACGCGATGCTGCTGACCGACGGCATCTGCCGCCTGCGCTACGCCGAAGACCCCGCCCACCCCCGCCTGCGCCAGCCCGGCGAGATCGTGCGGATCACCATCACCCTGTTCCCCACCGCCAACCTGTTCCTGCCAGGCCACCGCATCCGGCTCGACATCTCCTCCTCCAACTTCCCGAAATTCGACGTGAACCCCAACACCGGCGCCCCGGAAGGCCCCAGCCGCCGGCGCCGTATCGCCGCCAACACCGTGTTCATGGACGCCGCCCGCCCCAGCCGGGTGGTATTGCCGATGCTGGCGCTATAGGTCCTGGCGCTGTAGCATCCCGCCATGCCCCAGCCCGATCACATCTCCGCTCTCGGCGTCCCCGACCCCGCCAGCCTCGATGACGACCTCAAGGTCATCTGGGCGAAGTGCATGGAAAAGCTCGGCTTCGTGCCCGGCGTGTATTCCGCCTACAGCCTGAAGCCGCAGCGCCTGCGCAACTTCATGGCGACGTTCGGCGAGATCATGTTCGCCGAATCCGGGCTCAGCAAGCTGGAGCGCGAGATGATCGCCGTCGTCGTCTCCTCGGCCAACCGCTGCTATTACTGCCTGGTGGCGCACGGTGCCGAAGTCCGCCG
Organism: Acetobacteraceae bacterium; assembly: GCA_035497095.1. Classification (GTDB taxonomy): domain Bacteria; phylum Pseudomonadota; class Alphaproteobacteria; order Acetobacterales; family Acetobacteraceae; genus 70-18. Next base: position 2,373 of record DATJEA010000271.1, read on the forward strand.
CCTCTCCGGCGACCCCGAACTCGGCGAGATGATGGCGCTCAACTACCGCGTCGCCAAGCTGCCCACCCGCCAGCGCGCCATGCTGGACTTCGCCTGGAAGCTCACCACCACCCCCTGGCTGATCGAGGACGCCGACCGCGCCGCGCTGCGTGCCGAGGGCCTCACCGAAGGCGACATCTTCGACCTCTCCGAGACCATCGGCCTCTACAACCTGACCAACCGCATGGCCGCCGCCACCGACATGATGCCGAACCGCGAATACCACCGCTCCGACCGCGGCGAACCCTACCTGCCGCCGAAGCGGAAATAAGCCCTCCCTCGGCACTGTTTCTGGCTCAAAATGCGCTAGGCCGAGTCCGCTGGCGTGGTTTTCGAGAACCGGAGCGGAGCGGGCGCTGGCCCGTGAGCACCGGAAGCGCAGCAAGCCGCGTCCGACGGCCGGCCTAGCCGCAGTTTCAGCCAGAAACTACGACTGCGCCCGCTCCAGCACCATCACACTCCGCGCATCGTCGATCGGCGCCATCAGCAGCCTCTCCAGCGCCTCATACTGCTCCGGCGGCACCACATCCCGCTCGATCACCAGCCGCCGCCGCACCTGCACCTCCGGCCCGGCCTGAATATAGCTCGCGGTATAGCTGCCCGCCGTGGTGCTCAGCCGCACCGCATCCGGCAACTGCACCACCTTCATGCCGGGCGGCAGCGCCAGCGTGGTATTCCAGTCATACTCCCCCACCCCGGCCAGTATCGGCGTCTGCCTGGTCCCCGGCGGCGACAGCTTGGCGCGCAGCGCATTGGCCGGCTCGATATCCACCCCGGCCGGCACCCGCAGATACGCCGTCCGGCCGTTGCCCTGAAACGTCACCGCCTGCGGACTGCGCCAATCGGCACTCAGCGGAAACGGCCGGTCCAGATCGCGCGGATTGCCGGCGATGAAGGTGCCGAAGCCCCCCTCCGGCGTGCTCGCCAGCACCCGCTCGGCCAGGTCGGTCAGCGACGACGTGTTGGCCACCGCGGTGCGCAGCCGGCTGTCCAGATTGGCCGAGGTGGCGATCCGCGCATGGCCGGCAAGCGTGCCATCCGACCCAATCACGAAGCGCTGGGTGACGCTGTAGCGGTTATCCGCCGGCGTCGCCGCCGGGGTGCGCGCCACCCGGCCCTCCGGCGTCGCCAGCACCACCGTCTTGCCCGACAGCCGCCGCTCCAGCGCATCGAAGCTGGAATACGGGTCGGTCGGGTTGGCGAACCGGTCATACGCCGGCAGATAGACGATCGCGTGGTTGAACTGGTTCGGCAGCGGCAGCGGCAGGTCGCTGGTGTGGTTGCCCCAGTCGATGATCCCGGCCTCCGCCTCGATGCCGCGCGCCGCCAGCAGCGCCTGCATGATCACCACATGGTCCTTGCAGTCACCGTAGCCCGCCGCCAGCACGGTCGCGGTCGCATGCGGCACCCAGCCGTCATTCGGGTCGAGGTAGATCGCGACATAGCGGATATTGCCGGCCACCCAGTCATAGATCGCCTGCGCCGCCGCCAGCCCGGTCTTGTCGCCCGCGATCCGCGCCGCCAGGCTGGCGATCTCCGGCGTCACCACCGCCTTGCCTTTGGATTCGCGAAAATAGATCGCCCCCACCGTCGCCAGGTCCGGCAGCGTGGTGGCGGCGAACAGCGGCACAAAATCCGACAGCGCCACCATCGCCCGCTCCCGCTCGCGCGGCGCCACGTCGCGGATCGTCGCGGTGATCCGCCGCACGCCATCGCTGGTCGAGTCGGTCACCTCGAACGGCCCGCGCTTGCTCCAGCGCAGCTTCACGCTGACCGGAACGGTGATGATCGTCTCGTCGCTGACCGTCTGCACCTCGAACGCCGCCTGGCTCAGCGTGTTGAAGCCAAGCAGCGGCGGCGTCTTTTGCACCTGGCGCCACTTGATATGAATGCGGCTGCCCAACCGCAACTGCGGGAACAGCACGGTGGTGGTCTGCGCCCCGCTGAACCCCGGCGCGCCCTGCGCGGCCGCACTCGGCCGGGTGAAGATCGACGAATTCTGCACCACCACCCGGCTGCCATCCGGCTGATCCACCCAGGCCTCCAGCACCTCCAGGCTCTGATGATCCGGATAGAAGTTGCGCTGCGCCCGCTCGCCCTTCTTCAAGCCGCGCGGGGTCAGCAACGTGGCGTCCAGGGTCGAGGTGACCACATAGCTGAGGTCCTGATGCACCTCGAAATCATCCACCGAGCGGTCGTAGCGGACATGCACGGTGGTCGGGGCCGCCTGCGCCGGCAGGGCCAGCAGCAGCAGGAACATGAGGCGCAGGATGATCATTGCGGACGCCCTCTTGCGGAGAGAGTATTGTTTGCCGTATCGAAGCAAGGGAGCAAGGTCTTCTTTTTGTGAACAAAAAGAAGCAAAAAACTTTTTATTCCGAAGACTCCGGGCGCAACCTTGCGGCCGGGAAGATCAGGCTGATGCGGCTGCCCACTTTTGCCAGCGCCTCTACTTCCAGCCGGCCGCCATGCGCCTCCATCAGGCTGCGCGCCAGCGCCAGCCGCAGACCGATGCCACGGCTATCCGCCGCCAGCGCCACCCCGCCGCCGGCACCGGAGGCGGCAAAGCCCACCCCCTCATCCTCGACCACCAGCGCCACCCCGTCCGCCACCGGCCGCAGCGCGATCTCGATCCAGTCATCGTTGCGGGTGTTGCGCACCGCATCGGCCAGCACCCGGCCCAGCACATGCCGCAATGCCCGCCGGTCCGCCCACAGCCAGGCCGCCGCCGCCTCCGGCATCCGCCAGTGCCGCCGCCCCGGCGCCAGCAACGCCGCCGCAGCCGCCACCGCCTCCGCGGCCAGCGCGATCAGCTCCAGCCGCTCCTCGCGCAGCGTCCGCGCCCCGGAGGCCGGCAGCGCCCGGTCCTGCAACTCGTCGGCAATCTCCAGCAACTGCGCCGAGGCCGCCCCCAGCTCCGCCGCCAGCGCGCCGCCCACCCCAACATGGTCGGCATGGCCATGCAGCCGCACCCCCAGGTCGCGCAACTCCTGCGCACTCAGCCGCAGCAGCCGTGTCGCCCCCGCCGCCCGCGCCTCGGACGCCACCTCCCGCGCCGCCACCCCGGCATGCGCCACCCGCAGCACCCTGAGCGCCGCCCACAGCCACAGCGCCACCAGCAGCGCCACAACCGCCAGAATCCCGAACCACATCATGCCACCAGACTAATCCCAGAACCGCACCCGAAGGTTAACGCGGATCAGCGCAATCGGAACGTACTCTTTTGCCAATAACCCACTCTGCGCCGACCGCCGAACGCAATTCGGCCCGCCAGCGGTCTCCCGCGGCGGGCCGAACCATCGTGGCGTGAAGCGGAAGCCTAAGCCGCCTTCTTCTCCGCCGCCTTCTGGATGCGGCGCTTGATCACCAGCGCCTCCACCGGCAGCCGGGAATTCGGCGTCGACAGCAGGAACGCGTCGATGCCGCCATTCTTCTCCACCGTGCGGATCGCCCGGGTCGACAGCCGCATATGCACCGCGGCGCCCAGCGTATCGGACAGCAGCGAGGCCTGCTGCAGATTGGGCAGGAACCGGCGGCGGCTCTTGTTATTGGCGTGGCTGACATTGTTGCCAGACAGCACGCCCTTGCCGGTAATCTCACAGCGGCGGGCCATGGCGAAAATCCTCTATCGCACGCGGCCCGAACCGGCCGCGCGTGGGTGCATCAGAAGCCCGGGCTTATGGCGAACCGCGCCCCGTTCGTCAAGTCGGCGCTAGTGCGCCTTGCTTGATCGCGTGATTCAGACCTCCGGCGTGCCGCCTCCGGTCATCACGCTCAGTGTTCCATCTGCCGGAACTCGCCGCTGCGCACCGAGGCGATGGCGTTGTTCAGCACCCCCACGATCATCTCGTCGCTCAGCCCGCGCGCCAACAGCCCCAGCGCGGCGCCCAGCATCGCCGAGGCCACCGCGATCGGGTCCACATTGCGCGCGATCAGGTGTTCCACCGCCTTGTCGATCACCTGGCCAGACTGGTTGAGGTCCGACGACAGGCCCGAATCATCGTCGGAATTTTCTGCTGCCATCCTGAAAAACTCCTGTACTTGTCCCGATATGGCCCGGCGCGCCCGGCTTTGAAACCGGTAATGCCTCAAACCGCGTCCATCGTCTCCTGCCGCCCGCCTTCCTGCTGCTCCGCCTGCATCGCCCACATCCGCGCATACATGCCATTCTGCGCCAGCAGCTCGGCATGGGTGCCGCGCTCCGCCACCCGGCCATGATCCAGCACGATGATCTGATCGGCATCCACCACCGTCGACAGCCGGTGCGCGATGGTGATCGAGGTGCGATGCGCCGCCACCGCCTTCAGCGCCGCCTGAATCTCCTGCTCGGTGCCGGTATCCAGCGCACTGGTCGCCTCGTCCAGCACCAGGATGCGCGGGTCCTTCAGGATCGTCCGCGCGATCGCCACCCGCTGCTTCTCGCCGCCCGACAGCTTCAGCCCGCGCTCGCCCACCTTGGTGTCGTAGCCCTCCGGCAGCCGCATCACGAAATCATGCACCTGCGCCAGCCGCGCGGCATGCTCGATCTGCTCCTGGCTGGCGCCGATCCGGCCATAGGCGATGTTGTAGCGGATGGTGTCGTTGAACAGCACGGTATCCTGCGGCACCACCCCGATCGCCGCCCTCAGGCTGTCCTGCGTCACGCCGCGGATATCCTGCCCGTCGATCAGCACCCGCCCGCCGGTGGCATCGTAGAACCGGAACAGCAGCCGGTTGATCGTCGACTTGCCCGCCCCGGTCGGCCCCACCACCGCCAGCGAGCCGCCGGCCGGCACCCGGAAGCTCACCCCGCGCAGCACGCCGCGAGCCTCGTCATAGCCGAACCGCACATCCTCGAACACCACCTCGCCGGCTGGCCCCGTCTTCGGCGCCACCAGTGCCGGCGCCCCCGGCACATCCGCCACCTCCTGGCCCAGCGCCAGCAGCCGGAACATCTGCTCCATGTCGGTGAGCCCCTGGCGGATTTCCCGATACACGAAGCCCAGCATGTTGAGCGGCTGGTAGAGCTGCATCAGATAGGTGTTCACCAGCACGAACTTGCCCACCGTCATGCTGCCGTCCTTGACCCCCTCGGCCGCCAGCAGCATCACCACCGCCAGCCCCAGCGCCATGATCGTCGCCTGCCCCAGGTTCAGCATGTTCAGCGTCACCTGGCTCTTCACCGCGGCTCGCTCGAACCGCGCCCAGGCGGCATCGAACCGCGCCGCCTCATGCGCCTCGTTGCCGAAATACTTCACCGTCTCGTAGTTCAGCAGGCTGTCCACCGCCTTGGACTGCGCGTCGCTGTCATTCTCATTCATGGTCCGCCGGATGCGCACCCGATAGCCGGTGAACAGCAGCGTGAACGCCAGATAGATGCCCACCGCCACCAGCGTCACCAGCGCGAACCGCCAGTCGAACACCCGCCACAGGATGATGGTCACCATCGCCACTTCCAGCAGCGTCGGGATCACGTTGAACACCGCCAGCCGCAGCACGTTCTCAATGCCGGTGGTCCCACGCTCGATGCCGCGCGACAGCCCGCCGGTCTGCCGGTCCAGATGGAACCGCAGGCTCAGCCGATGCATATGCCGGAAAGTCTGCAGCGCCACCCGCCGCACCGTGCGCTGCTGCACCGCCGCGAACACCGCGTCGCGCAACTCGCCGAAGCCCGAGGCTGCCACCCGCAACAGCCCGTAGCCGACGATCAGCGCCAGCGGCACCGCCAGCACGGCCGCCCCGCCCGCCGGCGCCAGCGCATCCACCGCCCGGCTGTACAGCACCGGCACCAGCACCACGGCGATCTTGGCGCAGACCAGGAACACGGCAGCGATCACCACCCGCACCTTGGCGCCGGTCTCGCCCTTCGGCCACAGATACGGCAGCAGCGAGGCGATCGTGGCCAGTGCCGAACGCTGCCCCCCCGGCGCGATAGTCAGTTGCGGCCCCGCCGAATGTCTCATACCCGATCCCTCATCCCTGGGCATGTGGCATGCGGGCCGCACATTGCAAAGCCGGCCCGGCCCAGGGCAGCCATTCCACCGCCGCCCCCGGCCATGCTACCCAGGCGCATGACCGACCTCCTCCGCCACATCGCCCTCTGCAACAACGCCGTGCTGCCCGGCGCCCGGCTGCCCTTTCGCATCGGCGCCGCCACCGTCGGCTGGGTGCTGCCACCGCTCGCCGAGCTGCTCGCCGGCTTCCCGCACATCACCGCAGGCGATCACGCCGTCACCCTCGCCGCCGACGCCGCCAGCACCCTGCCGGCCATCGCACGCAGCCTGGCCGAACGCGGCGTGATGCGCTGGCGCAACGAGGCCTTCGATGTCCGCGCCACTCCGAACGGCCCGGTGCTCACCACCATCGACCGCGGCGCGCTGCCGAAATTCGGCATCCAGTCGCAAGGCATCCATCTCGACGGCCTGGTCGCCATGCCGGACGGCCCGCATCTCTGGGTCGCCCGCCGCGCCGCCAACAAGGCGCTCGACCCCGGCAAGCTCGACCACATCACCGCCGGCGGCATCCCGGCCGGCCTCACGCCGTGGCAAACCCTGATCAAGGAAACCGCCGAGGAAGCCGCCATGCCGGCCGACCTGGCCGCCACCGCCCGCCCCACCGGCACCATCAGCTATGCGATGGACCGTGCCGAGGGCCTGCGCCGCGACCTGCTGCACTGCTACGAGATCGACCTGCCGCCAGACTTCACCCCGCACGCCGCCGACGGCGAGGTGGAATCCTTCGAACTTTGGCCCCTGCCCCGCGCGCTCGAAGCCGTGCGCAACAGCGACGCCTTCAAGTTCAACGTCAATCTGGTGCTGCTCGCCCTGTTCCTGCGCCATGGGCTGATCGTGGGGAAAGAAGCAGAAGCAATCAAAGCGGCGCTTTTTTGAAAAAAAGCGCGCAAAAAACTTTCATTCGCCCCGCAACGGCGGTGCCGTGGAGACTGCGGCGTCTCCCCAACGAATGAAAAGTTTTTTGCTTCTTTTTGTTCACAAAAAGAAGGACTTGCTTACTCCGGCGCCGCCGCGGCGATCGGGATCTCGCGGCCTTCGCCCTGCCCGGACGGCTGGTCGCCCAGGCCCGGCTGCTCGTCCTGGTAGGACTCGCCGCCCTGCTCCTGGCCATCCTGGCCGTAGCCCCGGCGCTGGCTGCCATTCTGCTGCTGGGCGCCGCCCTGCTGCACCTGCTGCGCCTGGTTCATGGCGTTCAGCACGCGGAAATAATGCTCCGCATACTGGAAATAGCTTTCCGCCATCACCCGGTCGCCAGCCCCGCTCGCGTCGCGGCCAAGCTGCAGATATTTCTCGAACAACTGCTGGGCGGTGCCGCGAATCCGCAGATCCGGGCCGCTGCTGTCGAACACGTGGTTGCGATTGAGCGGGATATTGCCGCCATGATGGCGAACCGGGCCGCCCCCGCCGCCACCGCCACTGCCGCCGCCACCGGGCCGGTGGTTGCGTCCGCGCATGCGTTTCATATTCATCAGTTTGCCAAAGCACTTTCCTGTTCACGATATCCGGGGCGCCACACTACCGGCAGCACACTCCCCAGGATGGTTTCAGCGGGTCGGCGAGCACGCTGGCTCCAAGCCCCACCCGTCTGGTGTTCCGCAATCGCGGCGCACGCAATATCCCTCGCAAAGGCAACCACGTCGCACCGAATTGGGGTTGCACAACGAATCGGTCTCGACCGATCTCTGCCGCGCCGGATCAAACTACAGGCACTGAGCCCACCTGCCAAACGTTTTTTCAACAATTTCCGGCCCGCAGCACCATTGCCCGCGCAATGCCGGCCAGATCATCACGCAATTCCGGCGCCGCAAACCCGGCCGCAACCGCCAGCGCAGCGACCGCCGCCGCCTGCCCGGCGCCGAGTTCCAGCACCGCGACCCCGCCCGGCGCCAACAGCCCCGGCAACTCCGCGATGATCGCCCGATACGCCGAAAGCCCGTCCGCCCCGCCATCCAGGGCGCTGGCAGGCTCGAATTCCGCCACCTCCGGCATCAATCCGGCCAGCGCTTCATGCTCGATATAAGGCGGGTTGCACAGCACCAGGTCGAACCGCCCGGCAATGCTGGCCCCCCACTCGCCCACGGTGAACATGGCCCGCGCCGCCAGTCCGTTCAAGACGGCATTGCGCGCCGCCAGCATGGCCGCCGCCGGCACCACATCCACCCCCACCCCGAACGCCTGCGGAAACTCCACCAACGCCGCCAACACCAAACACCCGGTGCCGGTCCCAAGGTCCAGCACCCCCCGCACCGCCGCCCGATCCGGCAGCGCCGCCACCGCCGCCTCGATCAACGTCTCGGAATCCGCACGCGGAATCAACGTGTTGCGCGATACCTCCAGATCGAGCGTCCAGAACCCCTGGCGCCCCAGAATCAACGCCATCGGCTCCCGCCCACAGCGCCGCACCACCATCGCCTCCAGCCGCGCCGGGTCCGGCGCCGCGGCGATCAGCATCCTGGCCTCGAACAGCGCGCCCTCGATGCCAGCGGCTTTCAGGCGGGCGGCGATTTCTCGCAAGGGAGTCAGCAAGGACTTCTTTTTGTGAACAAAAAGAAGCAAAAAAACTTTTCAATCATTTGGAGAATCCGCTCTCTCCACGGCACCAGCGTTGCAGGGTGCTAGAAGTTTTTTGGTTCCTTTTTTCAAAAAAGAACACCTTCCTTAAACTTCCGCCGCCAGCCGCGCCGCCTGATCCTCGGCGGTCAAAGCATCGATGAATTCATCCAGTTCCCCCTGCATCACCCGTTCTATTTTATACAGCGTCAGGTTGATCCGGTGATCCGACACGCGGCCTTGCGGGAAATTATAGGTGCGGATGCGCTCGCTGCGGTCGCCGGTGCCGACCTGGGATTTGCGGTCGGCGGCGCGGCTGGCGTGCAGGCTGGCGCGCTGCTGTTCGTAGATGCGGGCGCGCAGGATCTTCATCGCCTTCGCCTTGTTCTTGTGCTGACTCTTCTCTTCCTGCATCGTCACCACGGTGTTGGTGGGCAGATGGGTGATGCGGACGGCACTCTCGGTCTTATTGACATGCTGCCCGCCGGCGCCGGAGGCACGGTAGACGTCGATCCGCAGGTCGCCCTCGTCGATCTGCACATCCACTTCCTCGGCCTGCGGCAGTACCGCCACGGTGACAGTGGAGGTGTGGATGCGGCCCTGGCTCTCGGTGGCCGGCACGCGCTGCACCCGGTGCACGCCGGATTCGTATTTCAGCCGCGCGAACACGTTCCGCCCGGTCACCTCGGCCATCGCGCCCTTGATGCCGCCGAGTTCGTTGGCGTCGTATTCCATCACCTCGAACCGCCAGCCCTGCATACCCGCGTATTTCTGGTACATGGAAAATAGTTCGGCGCCGAACAATGATGACTCATCACCACCTGCCGCCGGACGGATCTCCAGAATCGCCGATCTGGCATCCGCCTCGTCCTTCGGCAACAGCGCGAGCTGGATTTCGCGGGTCAGCAGGGGAATTTTTTCCCGCAATTCGACCAGTTCCTGCTCCGCCAGAGCGTGCATTTCGGCGTCTTCGAGCAGGTTTTCGGCTTCTTTTTGCGCCTTTTCAGCGGCCCGCAACTCGTCCACTTTAGCGACGATCGGCTCGATTTCGGATAATTCCTTGGACGAGCGCACGAAAACCTCGCCGGTGACCCCATTACTGAGAATCGCCCGCAACTCGTCGGCGCGGGCGACGATCCGATCCAGTTTGAAATCCAGGCTCATGACAGGTGGGCGACGATCCCGGCCAGCGCCACTTCCGCCTGCGCGCCGGTGGAAAGGTCCTTCACCTGCGCCACGCCGCGGGCGATTTCCGCCTCGCCGAGGATCACCGCCGCCCGCGCGCCGCTCTTGTTGGCCCGCTCCATCCGCCGCTTGAGAGTGCCGCGATAGCCGATCTCGGTGCGGATGCCGGCCTGGCGCAGCGCCAAAAGTACATCCAAAGCAATGGGTTCCGCGGCATCGCCGACCGGAATCAGCACCACGCTGCGCGGCGCCGCCGGCGGCTCGGCGAGCAGCATCGACAGCCGCTCAACGCCTGCCGCCCAGCCGACGCAGGGGGTGTGCGGGCCGCCCATTTCCTCCACCAGCCCGTCATAACGCCCGCCGCCGAGCACCGTGCCCTGGGCGCCAAGCTGGGTGGTGACAAATTCGAAGGCGGTGTGGCTGTAATAATCCAGCCCGCGCACGATCCGCCAGTTCTGCTCGAACGGCACGCCGAAGTGGCTGAGATGATTGCGCAATTTGTCATAGAACTGCCGCGCGGCGTCGGTCAGGAAGGCCTCGATGGTCGGCGCGCCGGCGACGATCACGCGGTCGCCCTCGTCCTTGGAATCGAGGATTCGCAACGGGTTGCGCTCCAGCCTGGTGACGCTGTCCTCGGACAGCGCCGCCTGATGGGCGGTGAAGTACTCCACCAGCGCGCCGCGATAGGCATCGCGGCTCTCGCGGTCGCCGAGGGTGTTCAGTTCCAGATGGGTATCGTGAGCGACCCCAAGGGCTTGCAGGATCATCCAGCCACAGGAGATCACCTCGGCATCGGCCAGCGGCGAGTCGCTGCCGAGCACTTCCACGTCGATCTGGTGGAACTGCCGGTAGCGGCCTTTCTGCGGCCGTTCGTAACGAAACATCGGCCCGGTGTAGAACACCTTCTGCGGCAGCGACTGGGTGAGCCCGTTGCTGACCAACGCCCGGCACACCCCGGCGGTCGCCTCCGGGCGCAAGGTCAAAGACTCGCCGCCGCGATCGGTAAAGGAATACATCTCCTTCATCACCACATCGGAGCTGTCGCCAAGTCCTCGTGCGAATACGCGGGTATCCTCGAAGATCGGCGTCGACCATTCGTCAAAGCCGAACGTCGCGGCAACTTCACGCGCCGTGTCGATGACATGAAAATGCCGCCGCGCATCCTCCCCGATCAGGTCCCTGGTGCCGCGAACCGGCTGCAGTTCGGTATGGCTGGAAGCTGGCACGTTATTCCGCCGCCTGCTGTGCCGCCACCCGCTTCGCCGCGTCTATCTCCGCCTTGATGATTTCTGCCCGCTTTTCAACCAGTTCCACGATATGCTCGACCATATCCTTGGCGTCCACGGTGTGGTCGGTCTTGCCGGCGGAATACACCATGTGGCGTGCGGCGGCGGTCCGGCTGGCGCCGCCGCCGGTGACGCCGAGATCGGTCATCAGCGCCTCGCCGGGGCCGTTCACCACGCAGCCGATGATCGACAGCGACAGCGGCACCTCGATATGGGCCAGCCGCTCCTCCAGGATTTTCACCGTCTCGATCACGTTGAAGCCCTGCCGGGCACACGACGGGCACGAAATGATTTTTACGCCGCGATTGCGAATCCCCAGCGTTTTCAACATCTCCCAGCCGACCCGCACTTCTTCCTCGGGTTCCGCCGACAGCGAGACGCGCAGCGTGTCGCCGATGCCGGCCCACAGCAGGTTGCCCATCCCGATCGCCGATTTCACCGTGCCGGCGCGGGTGCCGCCGGCCTCGGTGATGCCGATATGCAGCGGATGGTCGCAGACCTCGGCAAGCTGCTGGTAGGCGGCCACCGCCATGAACACGTCGGACGCCTTCACGCTGATCTTGAACTCGTGAAAATCGTTGTCCTGCAAGATCTTGGCGTGTTCCAACGCGCTTTCCACCAGCGCCTCCGGGTTGGGTTCGCCGTATTTCTCCAACAGATGCCGCTCCAGCGAACCGGCATTCACCCCGATGCGCATCGACACGTTATGGTCGCGCGCCGCCTGGATCACCTCGCGCACCCGCTCCGGGCTGCCGATATTGCCAGGATTGATGCGCAGGCAGGCCGCCCCGCTCTCAGCCGCCTCGATGGCGCGCTTGTAGTGGAAATGGATGTCGGCGACGATCGGAACGTTGACCTGGGCGACAATGTCCTTCAGCGCCAGCGCACTTTCCTGATCCGGGCAGGAGACGCGGACGATATCCACCCCGGCGGCCTCGCAACGCAGGATTTGCGCCACCGTGCCGGCCACATCGGTGGTCAGCGTGTTGGTCATGGTCTGCACGGTGATCGGCGCGTCGCCACCCACCGGCACCGGGCCCACCATGATCCGGCGGGACTTGCGGCGCTCGATATGCTGATACGGACGATAACTGCTCATGGTCGGATGCTCCGGTGTGGCGGCCAAACCCGGCCGCACCATGCCTTTTCATGCCGCGCCGCGCAAATGGGCATCGCGCAGGCGGGGGATGCAAAACGAAGGCCTTAGCGGGGGGCCAGCGCCGCCAGCTTGCCGTCCTTGATGGCGTCGGCATTCAACGGCAGGTCGCGCCGCACCGCGCCGCTGGTGCCGAGCGGCGGGGTGATCTGGCCATCGACCAGCAATTCGGTGCCGCCGGCATTGCCGGTGGTCAGCGTCAGCCCGTCGCGCCCGCCAGGCACCGCCCAGGTTTCGCCGGCCCGCAGGATGCGGTTCAGCAGCACGCTGCCCTGCCGGTCGCGCACCTGCACCCAGGCATCGGCGGTGGCATGCAAGGCGATGCGCCCGCCATTGACCGGCGGCGGCAGATTGGCCATCGGCGCGGCCATGGCGGCGCCGGGCGAAGCGGGCGGAATCGCGGCGGTGACGGTTGCCGCGGCCACCGGCGGCGGCGGAGTGACCGGCGGCAGCGTCGCCAGCACCGCCTGCGCCGAGGGCACGGCGGCCGGCGCGGCGGCTTGCGGAGCGGGTGCAGGTGTGGCGGCCGGCGTGGGTGCGGGCGCGACCGGCGGCGGCACCAGGGCGGCCAGCCGTTCCGGTACCGGGCGCACCGGGTCGGGCACCGCGCGCTCGCCGGAGAGCTGGTACCAGCCGATATAGGCGCCCACCACCAGCACCAGGCCGAGCAGCATCATCGCACCCGCCGGCACCCCGCGTTCCGGCACCGGCGCCGGGAAGGAGAGTTCGGTCTTGCGGTTCACCGCCGCCGCCTCGGCCCGGAAACGGCGAGAGATTTCATCTGCATCCAGGCCCAGCGAACTGGCATAGGTGCGCACGAAGCCCATCGCGTAGGCATTGCCCGGCAGATCGGCGATGCGGCCGTCCTCGATCGCTTCCAGATACGGCAGGCGGATGCGCAGGTGTGCTGCCATCGCCGGCAGCGTGCAGCCCACCCGCTCGCGCGCCGCGCGCAGGTCGGCCCCCATCCGCGTGGCCATCACCGGCGAATACGGCGCGTCGGCGACGGCGGGCGTGGCGGGCCCGTCCGCCCGTCCGTCCGTCAATAGCGCCTCATCCATATTCGACCTGCGGTCCTGCAGCACGATAGTCTGATTCCCGGAAATGTCGTGTCGATTCGCGCTCGAACCTGCGTCGGTCGATTGCCCGGCATGCATCGCCCGTCTCGCGCTTGTCTCAAGCTTCTATCGCGGAATGCACGGGTTGCCAACAGCCGCGCGCTGGCACGGATTCGCGCCAATCGGCAAAACAGCCGGTCGCGGGCAGGGAACTTCATTGAATCATGGCAACCGAAAAATCGCGTTAAATCATCGCAAACCAGCCCCGCGCGGCGCTATTCCGGCAAGCCGTGTTCGCGCGCCCAGGCGGCGATCGGCTCGCGCAGGCTGGCGGCGCCGGCGCCGGTGCGGCGGATCGCCGCCAGCACCTGGCGCAGGGCGGCGAGGTCCAGCTCGGCCAGCATCGCCTTCACCGGCAGTAGCGCGGCTGCCGGCATCGACAGCGTGGTGATGCCGAGGCCGACCAGGGTCATCGCCTCCAGCGGCCGCGAGGCGTGCTCGCCGCAGACCGACAATTCCACCCCGGCGGCGGCACAGCGCCGTGCCAGATCGTCCAGCAGGTCGAGCACCGGGGCGGACAGCAGGTCGTAGCGGCCGGCCAGCGCCGGGCTGGAGCGATCGGCGGCGAACAGGAACTGCATCAGGTCGTTGGTGCCGACCGAGATGAAATCAACCTCCTCGAGCAGCGCCGGGAGCTGGAACAGCAGCGCCGGGATCTCGATCATGGTGCCGATGCGTAAGCGAGCCGGGGCCGGGCGGACGCGGGCGGTCTCGGCCAGCAGCAGCGCGCGGGCGGCGCGGAATTCGGCGACCGTGGCGACCATCGGGAACATCACCGACAGCGCCCGGCCGCCGGCCGCCAGCAGCAGGGCGCGCAACTGGCGGCGGAACAGCGCCGGGCGGTCGAGCCCGATGCGCAGCGAGCGCCAGCCCATCGCCGGGTTCTCCTCCTCGGCCGCGGCCGAGCCGGGCAGCAGCTTGTCGCCGCCGAGATCGAGGGTGCGGAACACCACCGGGCGGCTGCCGGCGGCATCCAGCACGCGGGCATACACCGCCGCCTGCTCCGGCACATCGACGATGGCGCCGCGCGCCAGCATGGCGATCTCGGTGCGGAACAGGCCGATGCCGGCCGCCCCGGTGGCTTCCAACTGGCCCAGTTCCATGGTCAGGCCGACATTCAGCATCAGTTGCACCGGCGCGCCGTCGCGGGTGGCGGTGGGCAGGTCGCGCAATGCCGCCCAGCCGGCCTGGCGTTCGCGGCTGGCCTGCAAGGCGCGCAGATAGGCGGTGCGGACCTCCTGCTCCGGGCGCAGGATCGCCTGGCCGTCATCGGCGTCCAGCACCACCTCGTCGCCTTGCATCGCGGCGTCGACGATGCCGCGCGCGCCGGCCAGCACCGGGATGCCCAGCGCGCGGGCCAGGATGGCGGCGTGGCCGCCGGGGGTCGCCTCCTCCACCACCGCGCCGGCGATGCCGCGGGCGTGCCAGTCGAGCAGTTCGGCCGGGCCGAGCCGGCGGGCCAGCAGGATGGTGCCAGCGGCGACCGGCGGCGGCGGGCCGGCGCCGTCCAGCGCGGTGAGCAGGCGGCCGACCAGGTCCTCCAGATCGGCCAGCCGCTCGCGCAGATACGGGTCGGCGACCCGGCGCATGCGGTCGTGCAGCTCGCCGCCGACGCGGTGCACCGCGGCCTCGGCGGAGAGCCCGCTGCGGATTGCGTCGGACACCCGGCGCAGCCAGCCGGCATCGGAGGCGACCAGCCGATAGGCGTCGAGGATATCCCGCGAGGCGCCGCTCTCCGGCAGGCTCTCATGCGGCAGGCCGGCGGCGATCAGCGCGTCGATGCCGGCGCGCATCTGGTTGACCGCCTGGTCCAGCCGGGTCTGCTCGGCCGCCGGGTCCTCGGCCAGCAGGCGGGTCGGCGCCCGGGCGGTGCCGAGCACGGCGACCGGGCCGATCGCCAGGCCGGGCACCAGCACGGTGGCGGCAAACTGGCGCGGCACGGTGGCCAGCAGCCCTTCCTCGGAGGCATCGGCAGCCGCGGTGGTGCTGAGCAGTTCGGCGAGCAGCATCGCCACCGTCTCCAGCACCTCCACCTCGTCCGGCTCGTAGCGGCGCGGCGTGCGGTTCTGCACCGACAGCACGCCGAGCGTGCGCCCGCCGCGCCGCACCGGCACCGCCAGCATCGAGGCGTAGGGTTCCTCGCCGGTTTCCGGCCGGTAGGCGAAGCCGGGGTGATTCTGCGCGTCCGGGAGGTTCAGCGGCTCGCTGGTGGCGGCAACCAGGCCGACGATGCCCTCGCCGACCCTGAGCCGGGTGCGGCCGACGGCGGCGGGCTGCAGCCCTTCGGTGGCGGCCAGCACCAGGATATCGCCGGAGCGCAGCGCGTAGAGCGAGCAGACCTCGCTGACCAGTTCGCCGGCGACCAGCCGCATCAGTTGCGGCAGCGGCGCCTCGCCGCCGGCCACGTCGTGGGTGGCCATCAGTTCGCGCAGGCGGGACAGCAGGCGGCGCGGCGTTGACATGCCGCGCGCCGGGCTCAGACCGTCGTCGCAGGGCGGGCGGTTGCCGCCGGCCGGCCAGCCGAGGCAGCGCCACGCAGGGCGAGCGCGGTGGTGGCCTGGGCGACCAGTTCGGCGATGATTTCGGCGACGCTCTGGATGCTGGTGACCATGCCGACCGACTGGCCGGCCATTACCGAGCCGCCCTCCACATCGCCGTCGATCACCGCGCGGCGCAGGGCACCGGCCCAGAAATGCTCGATATCGAGCTGCGCCTCCTGTTTGCTGAGCTCGCCGGACTGGAAGCGGGCCAGCGTCGCGGCCTGATGCGCGAGGAAGCGCCTGGTGCCCTCGTTGACCAGGCCCCGCACCGGGATCACCGGGAACCGCTCGTCGAGCTGCACGGTGGGCAGCGCGTCGCGGGCGTTGGCGCGGATGAAGGCGCGCTTGAAGTTGTCATGCGCGATACTCTCCACCGAGGCGGCGAAGCGGGTGCCGAGCTGCGCGCCGGCCGCGCCCATTTCGAGATAGCCGAGGATCGCCTCGCCGCGCCCGAGGCCGCCGGCGACGAATACCGGCACCTCGCGCAGATGCGGCAACACCTCCTGCGCCAGCACGGTGAGCGAGACCGGGCCGATATGGCCGCCGGCCTCGCTGCCCTCGATCACGATGGCATCCGCACCCGAGCGCACCAGCCGCTTGGCCAGCCCCAGAGCCGGGGCGAAGGCGACCAGCTTGGCGCCGCTGTCCTTCACCGCCGCCACCGCGCCGCGCGGCGGGATGCCGCCGGCCAGCACGACATGGCCGACCCCGGCGGCGAGGCAAACCCGCACCAGGTCGTCGAGCTGCGGGTGCATGGTGATCAGGTTGACGCCGAACGGCTTGCCGGTCATCGCCTGGGTGCCGGCGATCTCGGCCTCAAGCTGCTGCGGGTTCATCGCGCCGCAGGCGATCACGCCGAAGCCGCCGGCATTGGAGATCGCGGCGACCAGATGGCGCTCGCTGACCCAGCTCATCGCGCCGCCCATGATGGCATAGTCGACGCCGAGGAAGGCGCGGCCGCGCGCCCAGAGCCGGTCCAACTCGGCGCGCGCGGCGATCAGGTCCGGATCAGGCATCGAGGCCGTACGCGGTATGCAGGGCGCGGACCGCGAGTTCGGTATAGTCGGCGGCGATCAGCACCGAGACTTTGATCTCGCTGGTGGAGATCACCATGATGTTGATGCCCTTGGAGGCAAGCGTTGCGAACATGGTGTTGGCGACGCCGGCGTGGCTGCGCATGCCGACGCCGACCACGCTGATTTTGGCCACGTCCGGATCGGTGATCATCTCGATGAACCCGATGGTCTGCTGGTGCGCCAGCAGGATCGCCTGGGCGCGGGCCAGGTCGCCGCGGCCGATGGTGAAGGTCATGTCGGTGGTGGCGTCGGCCGAGACGTTCTGCACGATCATGTCGACGTTGACATTGGCCTCCGACAGCGGGCCGAAGATCGCCGCCGCGATGCCAGGACGGTCCGGCACCTGGCGGATCGTCACCTTCGCCTCGTCGCGCGAATAGGCGATGCCCGACACAATTTCCTTTTCCACGATCTCGTCCTCATCCACCACAAGCGTTCCGGGGAGCGATCCGCCGGTCTTTTCGTCGAAGCTGGAGAGCACCTGCACCCGCACGCGCTCCTTCATCGCCAGTTCCACGCTGCGCGTCTGCAACACCTTGGCGCCGACCGAAGCCAGTTCCAGCATTTCCTCATAGGCGATCTTGGCCAGTTTACGCGCTCTTGGCACGATTCGCGGGTCGGTTGTGTATATCCCGTCGACATCGGTGTAGATATCGCAGCGATCGGCGCGCAAGGCGGCGGCCAGTGCCACTGCCGAGGTGTCCGACCCGCCGCGGCCCAGCGTGGTGACGCGGTTGTCCGGGCCGATGCCCTGGAAGCCGGCGATCACCGAGACCTGGCCGATGCCCATGCGGCGGATCAGCTCGGCGCCGTCGATGCTGTCGATGCGGGCCTTGCCGTGCGCGCCGTCGGTGCGCAGCGCGATCTGCCAGCCCTGCCAGGAGCGCGCCTCGACGCCGATTTCCTGCAGCGCGATGGCCAGCAGGGCGGAGGTGACCTGCTCGCCGGTGGCCACCACCGCGTCGTATTCGCGGGCGTCGTGCATCGGCGACAGGTCCTGGCAGTATTTCACCAGTTGGTTGGTGACGCCGGCCATCGCCGAGACCACGACGGCGACCTCGTGCCCGTCATCCACCTCGCGCTTGACGCGGGCGGCGACGTTGCGGATGCGGTCGAGATCGGCGACCGAGGTGCCGCCGAACTTCATCACGATACGAGACATCAGCGAGGGACCATGGCAATGGGCGTCCAGCTTGTGCGAGCAACAGGGCCGGCACACATAACCGGCGCGGCGGGAGTGGGCAACATGGCGGCGAGCGTTTCAGCGGAGGAAATCGCGCGGTTCGACGCGCTGGCCGGGCGGTGGTGGGACCCGGACGGGCCGATGCGGCCGCTGCACCGGATGAATCCGCTGCGGGTCGGCTGGATGCAGGCGCGGATCAAGGCGCGGTTCCAGGGGCCGGTGCGGCTGCTGGATGTCGGCTGCGGCGCCGGGCTGGCGGCCGAGGCGCTGGCGCGGCTGGGGCATGACGTGCTGGG
>DATJEA010000272.1:0-11287 GCA_035497095.1 Acetobacteraceae bacterium
GAGCAGCACCGCCAGCGCCTCGGGCGTGAACTCCGGCTGCTTTATCACCCAGGCGCCGTCGCCCAGCGCCCGCGCATTGGCGCTCTGATGGTCGTCGATCGCCCCCGGCAGCGGCACCAGCACCGAAGGCCGGCCGGCAACCGCCAGTTCGGCCACGGTGGAAGCGCCGGCGCGGGCGATCACCAGATGCGAGGCCCCCAGCAGCGCCGCGACATCGGGAAAGAACGTCGCCAGTTCGGCGGAAATCCCGGCTGCCTCATAGCCAATGCGCACCCGTTCCAGGTCCTCGGCGCGGCACTGCTGCACCACCGTCAGCCGCGCCCTGAGCGGCACCGACAGCAGCGCGAGGGCAGGCGGCACCACATCGCTGAACACCCGCGCGCCGAGCGAGCCGCCCAGCACCAGCAGGCGGATCTGCCCGGTCGGCGGCTCATAGCCGGCCCCGCCCAGCGCCACGATGGCCGGGCGCACCGGGTTGCCGGTCAGCACCGTGCGGGCGGTCTCCGGCACGCGGGCGGTCTCGGCATGGCTCAGCGCCAGCAGGTCGGCGCGGCGCGACAACATCCGGTTGGCGCGCCCGAGCACCGCGTTCTGCTCGTGCAGCAGCACGCGCGGGCGGCGGCGCATCAGCCGCGACCCCAGCACCGGCGCCACCGACGGATAGCCGCCGAAGCCGACCAGCACCGTGGGCCGCAGCCGGGCCAGAATCGCGCGCGCCTGCACCGCGCCGCGCAGCAGCGCCAGCACCGCGCGGGCGGCACGCGACAGGCCACGCCCGGCGATCCCGGCGCCGGCCAGCACGAAGCGCTCGCAGCCCTCGAACACCGGCGAGGCGATGGCGCCCGACCGCGCATCGGTCATCAGCACGATCCGCCGGCCGCGCCGCAGCAACTCGGCGGCCAGCGCCTCGGCCGGGAAGAAATGCCCACCGGTGCCGCCGGCGGCGATGATCACCGGGCGCATCACGAGCCCTCACCATGCCGCCGCCGGGTCAGCGCCAGCAGCATGCCGATCCCGACTGCCACCGCGATCGCCGACGACCCGCCATAGGAGATGAACGGCAAGGTCATCCCCTTGGTCGGGATCAGCCGCAAGGTCGAGGCCATGTTGACGAATGCCTGCAACCCGAAGCCAGCCGCCAGCCCGGCGGTGGCCAGCACCACATACATGTCCCGCTCATGCAGCAGCCGCAGCAGCGCCCGCAGCACCACGAAGGCGAAGATGCCGACGATCGCCAGGCAGACGATCATGCCGAATTCCTCGCCGGCCACGGCGAACACGAAATCGGCATGGGCGTCCGGGATCAGGTCCTTGACATGCCCCTCGCCCGGCCCGCGGCCGAGCAGTCCGCCGGCGCCGAACGCCTGTTGCGCCTTGTCCACCTGCCAGTTGTCGCCGATGCCGGGATGCAGAAACCGATCCACCCGGCTGCGCACATGCTCGATGGTGTAGTAGGCGGCCACCCCGCCCACCCCGAACAGCCCCAGCAGCCCGCCGGTGAGGAACAGGTTCAGCCCGTTCAGGAACAACTGGATGAAGAACACCCCGGCGATCACCGCCAGCATGCCCATGTCCGGCTGGCTGCGCAGCAGCAGGCCGATCAGCAGCGCGATGAAGATCGCCAGCCCCGGCCAGGCCCAGCGCCGCAGCCGCGTCGTTTCGCGGTTGCCCTCGGCCAGCAGCCAGGCGGCCACCACCGCGAAGCAGGGCTTGAGAAACTCGCTCGGCTGCATCGACATCCCGGCCAGGCTGATCCAGCGTCGCGCGCCCTTGATCTCGGCGCCGGACACCAAGGTCAGCGCGGTCAGCAGCAATGCGATCACGCAGCCGGCCAGCGCCACCCGGCGGATGCCCCTGGGCGACAGCAGGCTGGTCACCACCACCACCACCAGCGCGATCCCCAGGAACACCACCTGCTTGAGGATGAAACTGTCGCGCGCGACATGGATGCGCACCGCCACCGCCGGGGAGGCGGCCAGCATCATCACGTAGCCGACGCCGACCAGCGCGCAGATCGCCGCCAAGGTCCAGCGGTCCACCGTCCACCACCAGCGGCCCAGCAGCGAATTGTCGGCGCGCGACAGACCGGCCATCACACGCCCTCCTGGCTGGCAATCGCCTGGGCGAGGCTGCGGAACCGGTCGCCGCGCTGGTCATAGCCGGTGAACTGGTCCCAACTGGCGCAGGCCGGCGACAGCAGCACCACCGGCGCGCCATGCGTCCGCGCCGAATGCCAGGCCGCCTCGGTCGCCGCCTCCAGCGTGCCGAGCATCCGGTACGGCACGCCATGCGCCTCCAGCGTCGCCGCCAGGATCGGCGCGTCACGACCGATCAGCAGCGCCTCGGCAATGCGCGGGAAATACCCCACCAGCGGCTCGATGCCGCCCGCCTTGGCGGTGCCGCCGGCGATCCAGATCAGCCGCTCGTGACAGCCCAGCGCGCGGGCGGCGCTGTCGGCGTTGGTCGCCTTGCTGTCGTTGATGAAGGCGATGCCGGTTACCTTCGCCACCAGTTCCTGGCGATGCGGCAGGCCAGGATAGCTGGCCATCGCACCGGCCAGCGCGCCGCGCGGCACGCCCAGATGCAGCGCCATCGCGGCGGCGGCGGCGGCGTTCTGCGCATTATGCGCGCCGGGCAGGGTAGCGCAGGCGGCGAGGTCTACCAGCACACCCTCAGCGTCTTGCAGCGCCGTGCCGTCGGCCCAGATATCCGCCGGCCCGCTGCCGGAAATGGTCACCACCCGCCCCGGCTGGCCGCGCAGCCAGTCCGCCATGCTGCGCGACGGCGCGTCCTCGATGCCGATCACCGCCAGGTCACCGGGCTGCTGGCGGGCAAAAATCGCCCGTTTGGCAGCGGCATAGCCGGCCATGTCGCCATGACGGTCGAGGTGATCGGCGGAAAGATTGAGCATCGCCGCCGCACAGAACGCCAGAGCGGCGATTCGCTCCAACATATACGACGACATTTCCAGCACGTAGACGCCGTCATCGCCGAGCGCCGGCAACGCCAGCGCCGCGGTGCCGAGATTGCCGCCCGCCGCATTCGGCACGCCGGCCACATCGAGGATATGCGCCAGCAGCGCCGTGGTGGTGGATTTGCCATTGGTCCCGGTGATGCCGGCAAACCGCGCCCGCGAACCGCATTTCCGGACTGCGCGGAACAACAGATCGGCATCCGACAGGATTGGCACGCCGGCTTGTAGTGCCGCGCTCGCCACCGGATGCGCCGCCGAGCCGCGATGCGCAATCCCCGGCGACAGCACCAGCGCATCGAACCCCGACGCCATATCCGGCACCGCCACCGCAAGCCCAACCGCCGCCGCCGCCTGCCGCGCCGCCACATTATCGTCCCACGCCACCACCGCGGCACCCATCGCGCGCAGCCGCTGCGCCGCCGGCAGCCCCATCCGGCCCAGCCCGACCACCGCGAAGCGCTCGCCCGCGAACAATGTGGGGGAAAAATTCATCGCAGCTTCAACGTCGCCAGCCCAACCAGGGCAAGAATCATGGCGATGATCCAGAAGCGGATGACGATGGTCGGTTCCGACCAGCCCTTCTTCTCGAAATGATGATGCAGCGGCGCCATCAGAAACACCCGCCGCCCGGTGCGCTTGTACCAGAACACCTGGATGATCACCGACACCGTCTCGACCACGAACAGCCCGCCGACGATCGCCAGCACGAACTCGTGCTTCACCGCCACCGCCACCGCGCCGAGCGCGCCGCCCAGCGCCAGGCTGCCGGTATCGCCCATGAACACCGCGGCCGGCGGCGCGTTGAACCACAAAAACCCGAGCCCCGCGCCGACCAGCGCCGAGAGGAACACGCACAACTCGCCGGTCCCCGGCACCGCGTTCAGTTGCAGGTAATCGGCGAACACCCGGTTGCCGACCAGATAGGCGATCAGCGCGAACACCCCGGCGGCGATGATGGTCGGCACGATCGCCAGCCCATCGAGCCCGTCGGTCAGGTTCACCGCGTTGGACGCCCCCAGCATCACCAGCATGCCGAAGATCGGGAAGCCGATGCCGAGCGGGATCAGCACCTCCTTGAACACCGGCACCGTCACCCCGGTGCCCAGCGCACCCTTGGTCAGCGTCGAAATCCAGTAGGCGGCCAGCAGTCCCAGCACCAGTTGCACGATCAGCTTGCCGCGCCCGGACAGCCCGCGAAAACTCGCCTTCGACAGCTTGATATAGTCGTCGACGAAGCCGATCACCCCATAGCCGAGGGTCAGCAGCAGCACCGCCCACAGATAGCCGTTGCGCAGATCGGCCCACAGCAGGGTCGAGACGGTCAGCGCGCCGAGGATCAGCACGCCCCCCATGGTCGGCGTGCCCTTCTTCTCGATCAGATGCCGCTCCGGCCCATCCGGGCGGATCGGCTGCCCCTGGCGCTGCACCGAGCGCAGCCAGCGGATCAGCATCGGCCCGAACACCAGGCTGATCAGCAGCGCCGTCAGGCACGCCGCACCCGAGCGGAAGGTCAGGTAGCGGAACACGTTGAACATCGGCACGTGCTGCTCGGCCAGCGAGCGGGTGAGGTTGAACAGCATCAGCCGACGCCCCCGACCATGCCGTCGGCGGGCTCCAGCGCCCGCACGATGTTCTTCATCCTGCTGCCCAGGCTGCCCTTCACGAGCACCGCATCGCCATCCCGCAGCCCGGCCGCGACCAGCGGCGCCAGCGCCGCCGAATCCGCCATATGCGCCGCCCGCAGCCCGGCCGGCACCGCGTCGAACAACCCGCGCATCAACGGCCCGCAGGTGAACAGCGCATCGGCCACCGCCGCCACCTCCGGCGCCAGCCCGGCATGCGCCTCGGCACCGAACGCGCCGAGTTCCAGCATGTCGCCCAGCACCACCACCCGCCGCCGCGCCGGCTGCAGCGCCAGCACCCGAAGCGCCGCCCGCACCGCCACCGGCGAGGCGTTGTAGCTCTCGTCCAGCAGCAGCGCCGAGCCGCCGGCAACCGCAATCACCCGCCGCGCGCCCCGCCCGGCGCCCGGCGCGAACCCCGCCAGCGCCGCCGCCGCACTCTCCGCCGGAATCCCCAGCGCCACCGCCCCGGCCAGCGCCGCCAAGGCGTTCGACGCCATATGCGGCCCAGGTGCGGCGATCCGCAGCCGCACCACCCGGCCCGCGATGGCCACGCCGATCTCGCTGCCCTCGGCGTCCTCGGCGCTGTCCAGCAGCCGCACATCGGCCGATGCCGCGCCGCCGAACCGCAGCACCGCAGCCCCGCCCACCCGCGCCAGCAGCCGCCCGAGCAGCGGCGAATCCCCCGGCAGCACCGCCACCCCGCCCGGCTCCAATGCCGCCAGCAGTTCCGCCTTCTCGTCGGCGATCGCCTCGATGCTGCCCAGATGCCCGATATGCACCGGTGCGATCGCGGTGATCACCGCCACGTCCGGCCGCGCCAGGGCCGCCAGCGGCGCCGTCTCGCCGGCATGGTTCATGCCGATCTCGGCGACGCAGAACGCCGCATTGGCCGGCAGCCGTGCCAAGGTCAGCGGCAGCCCCCACTGGTTGTTGTGCGACGCCTCGGCCGCCCAGGTCTTGCCATGCGCGCTGCAAATCCGCCGCAGCATCTCCTTGGTGGTGGTCTTGCCGACACTGCCGGTCACCGCCACCAGCTTCCCCTGGAACCGCCGCCGCGCGAACGCTGCCAGCCCCCGCAGCCCGTCCAGCGTATCGGCCACCTGCAACAGCCTGGCGTCGTCATCCACCCCGTCCGGCAGCCGATGCACCAGCGCCCCCGCCGCGCCCTTGGCCAGCGCCGCCGCCACATGGTCGTGCCCGTCGCCGCTCTCGCTCACCAGCGCCACGAACAGATCGCCCGGCCGCAGCGTCCGCGTGTCGATCGACACCCCGCTGGCGCTGATCGGCGCGCGCAGCAGCCCGCCAGTTGCCGCCAGCAGATCCTTCGGGGACCACAACTTGCTCATCCGCCGACCAGCGCCCGCACCACGGCGGCGTCGTCGAACGGATGCGTCTCGCGCCCGATCACCTGCCCCGTCTCATGCCCCTTGCCGGCCACCACCAGCACATCGCCGGCCCCGAGCCCGCCCAGCGCCACCTCGATCGCCAGCGCCCGGTCGCCGATCTCCCGCGCGCCCGGACACGCCGCCAGGATCGCCGCCCGAATCTCCCCCGCCGCCTCGCTGCGCGGATTATCGTCGGTCACCAGCACCACATCGGCCCCGGCGGCCGCCGCCGCCCCCATCAGCGGCCGCTTGCCGCGGTCCCGATCGCCGCCGGCGCCGAACACGATGTGCAGCCGCCCGGCGCAATGTGGCCGCAGCGCCGCCAGCAGCGTCGTCAAAGCGTCCGGGGTATGGGCGAAATCGACATACACCGCCGCCCCGTTGCCCAGCCGCGCCACCAACTCCATCCGCCCGCGCACGCCAACCAGGCCGGCCATCTGCGCCACCGCGTCCGGCGCCCCGGTCACCCGCGCCAGCGCCGCCGCCACCAGCGCATTATCGGCCTGGAACCGCCCCGGCAGCTTCAGATGCACCTCGGCCGGCGCGCCATCCACGCGCAGTTCCAGCACCTGCCCATCGGCCAGCGGCACCGCCCGGCGCAGGTCGATCGTCTCGCCGCCCGCGCCCACCACCTGCAACGCCAGCCGCCGCCGCTGCGCCAGCCGCCGCAGCGTCGCCATGCTCTCGGCGTCGAGCGCGGTGCTCGCCACCACCGGCGCCCGGCCCGGCAGCATGCGCTGGAACAGCCGCAGCTTGGCCTCGCGATACGCTTCCAGCGAGCCGTGATAATCCAGATGATCGCGGCTGAGATTGGTGAACGCCCCGGCCACCAGCCTGAGCCCGTCCAGCCGGAACTGGTCCAGCCCATGCGACGACGCCTCCACCGCCGCCCGCGTCACCCCGCCGCGCGCCAGCGCCGCCATGGTCTGCGCCAGCGTCACCGGGTCGGCGGTGGTAAGCCCGTCCGAGGCCGGCAAGCCGTCGATCCCCGGCGCGATCACCCCGAGCGTGCCCAGGCTGGCGGCGCTATGCCCGGCCGCGGCCCACAACTGGCGCAGGAACTCCACCGTGCTGGTCTTGCCGTTGGTGCCGGTCACCGCGGCGATCACCATCGGCTGGCTGCCTGCCATCAGCGCCGCGATGCGGGCCAGGCGCTGGCGCGGCTCCGGGTCCTCGATGAACGCGCAGGGCCGCACCCCGGCCACCCGCGGCGTGCCGGCCGGCGCCAGCACCACCGCGGCGCCGCGCGCGATCGCCTCGGGAATGAACCGCCGCCCATCCTGCCGGCGGCCCGGCAGCGCCACGAAGATCATGCCGTGCCGCACCTGGCGGCTGTCGCTGGTGATTCCCACCACCTCGATCTGCGCGGCGGCGGCGTCATGCCAGCCCGCCGCCATACTGGCCGGCAACGCCACCAGGTCCGGCATGCGGCGCACGATGTCAACGAGTTGCAACTTCCAACCCCCCTGCCATCGCCTGCCCACCGATCGGCGCCAGCCGCGCCTCATGCCGCGGATCGCGCAGCGGCACCGCCGGCTCGGGCTGCGGCGCCCGGCGCACCGGCTTGGCGACATGGGTCGGCGGCCGCGGCTTGGGATGCTTCGGCTCGCCCACCTCCAGCTTCGGCTGCTGCGCCCCCGGCGGCTTGCCCGGCTGCAACGGCACCGTCAGCGAGGCCTGGATCGCCGCCGCGTCGTCGATCTGCGGCAGCAGCCCGAGCATCGGCCCGATCCGCGCGATCACCCGCCCGGCCGCAGGTGCGGCCACCCAGCCGGCGGTCGAGAAGCCATGCGTCGCGGCGTCGCCCTGCGGTTCGTCCAGCATCATGTAGACCGCGTAGCGCGGCGCGTTCATCGGAAACACGCTCATGAACGCCGAGACGTTGGCGTGCTTGCGATAGCGCCCCTTGGCGCCGACCTTCTCGGCGGTGCCGGTCTTGCCGCCGACGAAATAGCCATGCACCTCGGCCGGCTTGCCATAGCCGTCGGTCACCACCAGCCGCATCATCTTGCGCATGATGTCCGACGTCGATTCCTTCATCACCCGCACCCCCTCGGGCGGCGGCGCGCCGTCCGGCCGGGCGACGATGGTCGGCCGCTCCAGCACGCCGCCATTGGCGATCGCCGCCGTGCCGCGCACCACATGCAGCGGTGAAACGGCGATGCCGTGGCCGAAGCCCACCGTCATCGTCACCACCTCTTTCCAGCGCGACGCCGGCTGCACCAGCGGCATGCCCGCTTCCGGCAGTTCGATCGGCACCCGGTCGAACATCCCCATCCGCTTGAGGAACGCCCGCTGCCGCTCGGCGCCGACGCTGAGCGCCATCCGCGCCGCGCCAAGATTGGAGGAATAGGCAAGCACTTCGGGGAAATACAGCCAGCGGTGCTTGCCCTCGAAATCGGTGATGGTGAAGCGGCCGATGCGGATCACGTCGGCCGCGTCGTACTGGTACCAC
Organism: Acetobacteraceae bacterium; assembly: GCA_035497095.1. GTDB lineage: Bacteria > Pseudomonadota > Alphaproteobacteria > Acetobacterales > Acetobacteraceae > 70-18. Next base: position 8,440 of record DATJEA010000272.1, read on the forward strand.
AGCTTGGCGGCGCCGCTGTCGAGCGCCATCGAGGCGGTCTGCAGCTTGAACGTGCTGCCTGGTTCGTACATGCCGGTCACCGCCCGGTTGAACCGGTCATCCGGCTTGGCGTGGCTGAGGTCGTTGGCGTCGTAATCCGGCAGGCTGACCATCGCCAGCACCTCGCCGGTGCGCACATCCATCACGATGCCGGCGGCGCCGATCGCCTTGAAGGTGGTCATCGCCTGGTCGAGTTCGTCGCGCACCACCGCCTGCACCCGCACGTCGAGCGACAGCCGCAGCGGCGTCGGGTCGTCGCGCAGCCGCTCGTCGAAGAACCGCTCGACGCCGGCCACACCCTTCTCATCCACGTCGACGCCGCCCAGCACCTGGGCGGCCACCCGCCCGAGCGGGTAGCGGCGGCGCTCGGTCTTGTCGAAATAGATGCCCGGAATGCCCAGCCGGTTGATCGCCAGCTGCTCGCGCGGGCTCAGATGGCGGGCCAGGTAGACGAACTGCTTGTCGGTATGCAGCCGCTCGGCCATGCGCGCCTCATCGAGCCGCGGCACCGCCGCCGACAGCTTATGCGCGACATCGTTGGTGTCGATCATCTCCTGCGGATTGGCGTAGAGTGCCGCGGTCGGCAGCGAGATCGCCAGGATCTCGCCGTTGCGATCGAGGATCGCCGCCCGCTCCATGCGTCCGGCGAGGTCCTTCGGCAGCCCGGCGGCAACCAGCGACAGCGTGCCGTCCGGCAGCACCGGCGGCGGTTCGGGATGCGGAATCGGCGCCACCGCGCGCGGCAGTTCAGGGAACAGCACGGTGGCCCAGGCCAGCTTGCCGGCCACCGCCGCGAACAGCAGCGCGAAGCCGGCCGCCGCCATCACCAGCCGGCCGCGGGTGACCTCCAGCGCGGCGCGGCGGGCCAGGTCGGGCGCGGTGACCTGCACATGCTCCATGCGCGGCACGGCTCCCGCGGCCGGCGCGCCGAAGCGATGCGCAACGCTGGACGGCGACGGCGCAGCCCCCGGCGCGGCGCCGGGGCCCGAGGGATGCGCGCGGTTCAACGGCCGAGGCCAGCCGGATAGGCGCCCGCATTATGCGCCATGCCGAGCACCGAGCCGACCATCGGCCGCACCGGCGCGGCATAGCGCGGCTCGGCGAACGGCGTGCCGCTATAGGTCGGCGCGGCATAGCGCCCCTGGTCTGGCGCGGCATAGCGCGGCTGCGCCGGCGCGGTGTAGCGCGCCTCGACCGGCGCCGGGCGGGCATAGGCCGGCGCCCGCGGCGGCTCGCGCACCGCCAGCCGGGCCGGCGGCGCATAGGGAAGCTGGCGGCCATGCGCCGCGTCCGGATGCAGCGGCGTCGGCGCGTCGCGGCGCGGCTCCGGCCGGATCAGTGACACGCTGCGCAGCACGCTGCCGATCGGCGGATTGGCGGCAACCACCACCGGCGCCGGATGCGCCGCAGCCGGATGCGCCGCGACGTGATGCACCGCGGCCGGCGGCGGCGCCTCCGCGACCACTACCGGGGCCGGGGCCGGTGCCGCAGCCGGCGCCTGGGGTGCAGCAGCCGGCGGGGCGGCGCTGGCGATCGGCATATCGGCCGGCGCCGGAAGCTCGGCTGGCGCGGCGCTCGGCGCCTCATTCGGCGACGGCCCGACCGGCGGCAGCCGGCTGGCCAGATCGGCCATCGCGACGAACTGGGTCGGCGCGGTCGGCCGCAGCGCCAGATATTGCTGCGCCAGGTCCTGCAACCGGGTCGGATCGTTGAGCAGCGCATATTCGGCACGCAGCAGCACCGCGTGGTTATGCGTCCGGGTGACCTCCTTCATGGTCTGCACGATGGCGCGGTCGGTCTCCTGCGCGCGATGCTTGGTCTGGTAGAGGTGGAACCCCGAAAACGCGAAGGCCGAGGCGCAGATGAGGGTGAGCGGGCGGATCATGGCAGCTCTCCTGCGGCCGGCGACCTCGAACTCGGGTGATCAGCCTGCGGCAGCCGCTGCATCGCCCGCAGCCGGCCGCTGCGGGCGCGCGGATTGGCGCCGGTCTCGGCCGCCCCCGGCCGCACCGCATTGCTGCTCAACAGCCGGAAACTGGCCGCGCCGCGTGGCACAAGTCCGGCCGGATCATGGCGGGACGGTGCCGGCAGCCGGCCGCAGGCCGCGGTCATGAAGCGCTTGACGATGCGGTCCTCCAGCGAATGGAAGCTGACCACCACCAGCCGCCCGCCCGGCGCCAGCAGCCGCATTGCGTGGTCCAGCGCCCGCTCGATCTCGCCCAGCTCGTCGTTCACCCGGATGCGCAGCGCCTGGAAGCTGCGGGTGGCCGGGTGATGGCCGGACTTGTCCGGCGGCAGCACCGAGCGGATCACCGCGGCCAGCCGCAACGTGGTGGTGATCGGCGCTTCGGCGCGCGCGGCCACAATCGCGCGGGCCACCCGGCGCGAGGCGCGTTCTTCGCCGAGTTGATACAGCGTGTCGGCCAGTTCGGCTTCCGGCAGCGTGTTGACCAGATCGGCGGCGGTCGGCCCGCTGGCCGACATCCGCATGTCGAGCGGCCCGTCGGCGCGAAACGAGAAGCCGCGCGCCGGATCGTCGATCTGGTAGGAAGAAACGCCGAGATCCAGCACCACGCCGTCCAACTCGCTGACGCCAACCCGTTGCAGCAGCCCGAGCATGTCGCCGAAGCTGCCCTGCAGCAGATGCAGCCGGCCAGGGAACCGCGCCGTCAGCGCGGCACCTCGGGCGATCGCCGCCGGATCGCGGTCGATCGCATACAGCGTGCAGGCGGCGTGTTCCAGGATCGCCTCGGCATAGCCGCCGCCGCCGAACGTGCCGTCGAGATAAATGCCGCCATCGCGCGGCGCC
>DATJEA010000273.1:0-4113 GCA_035497095.1 Acetobacteraceae bacterium
CAGGGCTGCCACCAGCTTGTCGGGGTTGGTGCCGCCGGCCCGCTTGATGGCGGCGGCGATCATGTAGACCTCGTCATAGGCGGAATACCCGTCATAGGCCGGCGGCATGTTGAACTTTTTGGTGAAGTTCGCGGCGAACGGGATGGTCTTCGCGGTCACCGCCACATCCGGCGCGGTGGCGGTCATGAAGATCACGCTGGCGGTGCCGCCGTTGGTGTCTTTCCAGAAGTTCGGGCTGGTGGCCTGCGCCGAGATGCCGAACATCGGAATCGGCACCTGCTGCTGATGCCACTGCACGGTCGGCTGCGAACCGACATGGGCGATGCCGGTGATGATCACGTCCGGCTTCTCGCCCTCGATCTTGTTGAAGATCGGCGTGAAGTCGGTGGTGTCCGGCGACAGGCGGATATGGTCGATCACCTTGATGCCGATCTTGGGCAGGCATTTCAGGTATTCGGCATCGAGCGGAATGGTCCAGGCGGCATCCTCGCTCATCACCACCGCGGTCTTGAAGCCGTTCGGCGCCAGCATGTCCTTGGCGGCGGCACAGACGATGTCGGCCTGCTGGGTGGAGGCCAGGTAGGGATGGAAGACGTATTTCAGCTTGGCGTAGTTGTCATGCACATGCCTGGTGATCTGGTCGCTGGCAGCACCCGGCGTCATCATCGGCAGTTTCAGCCGGCCGGCCCAGGGCTCCAGCGCCAGCACGACCTCGCTGATGTAGCTGGCGATCACCGCCGACACCTTGTCCGACTGGGCGGCGCGCTGGAAGGCGCGCACGGCGTCCGAGGCGGAGTTATGGTCGTCGTAGGAAACGATTTCGAGCTTGCGGCCGAGCACTCCGCCGGCGGCGTTGATCTCATCGGCCGCCATTTCGGCCGCCTTCGGGATCGAACTGCCACCGATCGCCGAGGCCTCGGCAATCACCCCGATCTTGATCGGTTCAGCAGCCTGCGCGGTGCCTGGCAGGCACAGCCCTGCCGCCAGCAACGCCGCGGCGATGGCGCCGCGCCGCGTCATGGTACCACGATCACTCATGGCTTGGTTCCTCCATTTGAGATTTCGTCCATAAGGATTTTTGATGAAACGATCTTCATCCGTGCAGAAAATGGCCTGCGACAATCGATGATACACCTCGGCCCCAGCATGACAACGCAGCCTCCCGGCCCCGGCGAGTAGCGGCACCGATCGGGGGCGGCGGTCGCTGCCGCCCCCGCCCGGCTTACTTGCCGATCTTCATGTAGCTCGGGAACTCCATCTTGGTGGTTGCAACGTTGCTCGGCCACACCGTCACCAGCTTGCCATCCCGCCATTGCTGCATCAGGCCGGTGATGTAGCCCTCGCCGACCCGCATGGCATGGGTGAGCGGGTGGTCGCGGCCGAGGAAGGTGATGCGCCCGATGGTGCCGACATAGTCGGTCTTTTCCATTTCGGCGACGATCTTGTCGGGGTCGGTGCCGCCGGCGCGCTTGATCGCCTGGGCGAACATGTAGACGTCGTCATAGGTGCTGTAGGCGGCATAGGCCGGCAGGAAGCCGAACTTCTTCTGGAAACTCGTGGCGAACGGAACGGTCTTCGGCGTCACCGCCACATCGGGCGCAGTGGTGGTCTGGATCACCACGCTGGCAACCCCGCCATTGGTATCCTTCCAGAAGGTCGGGCTGGTGGCTTGGCTGGAGATGCCGAACATCGGGATCGGCACCTGCTGCTGATGCCACTGCACGGTCGGCTGCGCGCCGACATGGCTGATCCCGGTGATGATCACGTCCGGCTTCTCGCCCTCGATCTTGTTGAAGATCGGCGTGAAGTCGGTGGTGTCCGGCGACAGGCGGATATGGTCGAGCACCTTGATGCCGATCTTGGGCAGGCATTTCAGATATTCGGCATCGAGCGGAATGGTCCAGGCGGCGTCCTCGCTCATCACCACCGCGGTCTTGGCGCCAATTGTGGGCAGCAGATCCTTGCCGGCCGCGCAGACCGAGTCGGCAAGCTGGGTGGAGGCCAACCAGCCTTCGAACGAATATTTCAGGTGGTCGTAATCCTTGTGCACGTTGCTGCTGATCAGGTCGCTGGCCGCACCCGGCGTGATCATCGGCAGCTTCAGCCGGCCCGACCAGGGTTGCAGCGCCAGCACCACCTCGCTGATATAGCTGGCGATCACCGCTGATACATGGTCCTGGCTGTGGGCGCGCTGGAAGGCGCGCACCGCATCGGACGCCGAATTGTGGTCGTCATAGGTGACGATCTCGATCTTGCGGCCATTCACCCCGCCGGCAGCATTGATCTCGTCCGCCGCCATTTGCGCCGCCTTCGGGATCGATTGGCCGACGATCGACGACGCCTCGGCGATCACGCCGAACTTGATCGGCTCGGCCGCGCGCACCTGGCCCGGCAGGAACATCCCCGCCGCCAGCAACGTCGCGGCCACGGCGCCGCGCCGCGTCATGCTGCGTGTATGGCTCATCCTGTTGGTCCCTCCTTGAACGATTCGTGCTTATCGATGCACTCGAAACGATGCGAAGTCACACGCAACGTTGCTGCTTGTAATACCATGATACACCGCACCGGCCGCATGGCAACGCCACCCGCGCCACCCACGCTGGACCGATCGCCCGCGCCCCGGCATCCTGCGGCGACAGCAGGAGAACCCCGATGAGCACACGCGAACAGGCGATCGAAGCCGCCCTGACCTTCTTTGATTCCGGCGCGTTCCGCGACCGGCTGGCCGATCTGGTCGCCATCCCCAGCACGCTGCAGGACGCCGACCACGAGCAGGACGTCTGGCGCTACCTGGAGGAAGCCATTCGCCCCTGGGTCGAGCGGCTCGGCTTCACCGCCGCGATCCATCCCAACCCGAAGCCCGGCTTCGGCCCGATCCTGATCGCCGAGCGCATCGAGAACCCGGCCTTTCGCACCGTGCTCACCTATGGCCATGGCGACACCGTGCGCGGCCTTGACGACCAGTGGGACGCCGGCCTGAAGCCCTGGGAACTGAACGAGCAGGGCGACCGCTGGTACGGCCGCGGCACCGCGGACAACAAGGGCCAGCACGCGCTGAACCTCACCGCGCTGGAGCACGTCATCACCGCGCGCGGCGGCAAGCTTGGCTTCAACCTCAAGCTGATCCTGGAAACCAGCGAGGAGCGCGGCTCCACTGGCCTGCGCGAGTTCGTCGCCGCCAACGCTGAGCGGCTGGCCGCCGATGTGCTGATCGCCTCCGACGGCCCGCGCGTGGCACCGGGCATCCCGACCGTCACCACCGGCACCCGCGGCACCTTCCACTTCGACCTGGTGCTGGAGTTGCGGCCGGGCGGCGTGCATTCCGGCAACTGGGGCGGCATGATCACCGATCCGGCGATCGTGCTGGCGCATGCGCTGGCCTCGATCTGCGACCGCCACGGCAAGATCCTGGTGCGCGACTGGCTGCCCAGAAACGGCCTGCCCGCCCAGGTGCGCGCCGCCTTGGCCGGGCTCGACCTGCCGAGCGAGGAATCCGCCACCATCGACCCCAACTGGGGCGAGCCGGGCCTGTCCGCCGCCGAGCGCGTGTTCGGCTGGACCAGCTTCATCCCGCTGGCGATGCTGGCCGGGCGGCCGGAAAACCCGGTCAACGCGGTGTCGCCCAAGGCCAGCGCGCATTGCCAGATCCGCTACACGGTGGACAGCGATCCGGCGATCTTCGCATCGGCGCTGCGCAGCCATCTCGACGCCGCCGGCTTCCCCGAAGTGCGGATCGAAAATGCCGGCATCCGCATGCCGGCCAGCCGCACCGCGCTGGACAACCCCTGGGTCGGCTGGACGGTGCGCAGCATGGAGCAGACGCTGGGCAAGCATGTCCAGGTGATCCCGAACAGCGGCGGCGGGCTGCCGGGCGACGTGTTCGTCGACCACCTGCACGTGCCGCTGATCTGGATTCCGCACAGCTATAACGGCTGCAAGCAGCACGGCCCGAACGAGCATTTCCTGATCGCGCCGGCGCGCGAGGGGCTGGCGGCCTATGCCGGGATCTGGTGGGATCTGGGCGAGGCGGGCACGCCGTAAGGAAGGACTTCTTTTTTGCAAAAAAGAAGCAAAAAACTCTCATTCCCCTTGCGGTCGCGAGGGCACGGAAAG
>DATJEA010000274.1:0-5688 GCA_035497095.1 Acetobacteraceae bacterium
TCACTTGGCGCTGGGCCGAATCCTGGTCGTTCATCTTTTGCTTCGTCGGATCGACGTAATGCAGAACCTTCTTGAATGCGACCTCCATAGCCTCAGGTTCCAACTTGCCGAAGCGCGTCACGCCGAGGAAATCCAGCAGCATCAGGAAACGGCCAATACGCTCGGTCTGCGTTCCGGAGAAGAACACCTCATATTGGCACACGAACACCGGCGCGGTGCCGCCGCGCAGCGCCAACCACAGGTCCGCTCGCGCACTGGTCATGTCGTTCAGCCAGTTCACCATCCGCATCGGCCGCACCGTCAGCGACCCGGCGGCGCCGTGCGGGCGGTCGTCGGCGTGCCAACGGCCGATATGCTCGGCGATGAAATTGGAGAGCGCCTGCCCGAAAATATCTATCCGCGTCGTCACGATCACCGAACAGCCGAAATCCTCGGCAAGTTCCCGGATCACCGCCGCAGGCAGGTGCTGACTATGAATCTTGAAGCCGTTGTATTTGGCAAACAGCGTTTGGCAAACCGCATGCCGTTGCGCCGACGTCACACCGGCGAGCCAATGATACTCCCGTCCGTGCTCGGCCTTTACGTTCTCCAGTGCTGGGAGATCCAATTCTGGAAAGTCCGTTATCTTGATTCCGTTGACCGGGTGCAGCAGTTCATTACCGACCTCAAGATCAGGATGCGCATCCAGCACATAGGCGATATTATTGCTACCGGTCCGTGGTTCCGAAATGATCAGGAACCGGGGGGAGCGAAGCTGTAGCGTCATATCTTGGCGCGTTGCCGAATCGCTCACTGGAAAGTCTCATCGTGGTTGGCGGAGATCGTCGATATTTGTCACCCGGGAGCGCGCCAAATGCAACTGCCGATACGGATCGATCGGGCACCCCACCCTGAGGCTGCTCGGCCGTTCAGGCTGCGATCCGCAGGACCATAGACGGCAGATGGTACCATTTTCAACCATACGGCGGATCCGCCGTGCATCCGATGAGCGCGGTACCGAGACATCGCCGACGCAGCGCCCCGGCCGGCGATGCGCTTGCTGCCGCGCATGGTGGCCAACGTCGGCGCCTTTGTGCGCTGGCAGACTGCCCATCATGGCCGCACCCATCAGCGCAGCATCGCCGCCGGCGCGCCGATGCATTCCCGCTCCGGGGTTGGCACCCGCTTTATAGGGGCAAATTTGACTCCCGATTTGCGGAGATCGCATGGTGTGCCCGCACAAACGTTCTACGGGATCGTCGCGGGTGCAACTCAGGCGACGGTGCTGCGCGGTGCAAAAAAACAAGGGAGGAAAGACGGGTGAAGATCAAACCAAGGAATATAATCCGCTATTTAACACTGGCCGCGATAACCGTTGCCGTGACATCCGGCGCCGCGATGGCCGCCGGTGTGTCAAACGACGTCGTAAAGATCGGCGTGCTCGGCGACATGTCAGGCGTCTATTCGACCGGCTTCAGCGGCGAAGGCGCCGTCGCCGCGGTGAAGATGGCGGTGCGCGACTTCGGTGGCACCGTGCTCGGCAAGCCGATCCAGGTCATCCTGGCCGACCATCAGAACAAGGCCGATGTCGCCTCGTCCATCGCGCGCAAGTGGATCGACGAGGATCATGTCGACATGATCACCGATCTGACCAACTCCGCGGTGGCCTTGGCGGTGCAGAAGCTTGCATCCGACAAGCATGTCATCACCATCACCACCGGCGCCGCGACCAGCGATCTGACCGGTAAGGCCTGCACGAAATACGGCATCCACTATGGCTACGACACGCACGCCCTGCCGGTTGGCACTGCAACCGCGATCGTGAAGAACGGCGGCAAGACCTGGTATTTCATCACCACCGATTATGCCTTCGGTCACGCGCTGCAAAAGAACACCACGCAGGTGATCGAAAAACTCGGCGGCAAGGTGCTCGGCTCCTCGCTTGTGCCGCTCGGCACGTCCGATTTCTCATCCTATCTGCTGCAAGCGCAATCGTCGGGCGCGCAAGTGATCGGCCTCGCCAATGCCGGTGACGATACGATCAACTCGATCAAGCAGGCGCATGAATTCGGCATCGTCAAGAGCGGGCAGCAACTGGCCGGGATGCTGGTGCTGCTCTCTGATGTGAAGAGCCTCGGCACCGATGTCGCCAAGGGGCTGCAGTTCACCAGCGGCTGGTACTGGAACAACAACGACGCATCTCGCAAGTGGCAGGCGGAATACGAAAAATTCTCCCACGGTGCGGCGCCGACCTTCATCCACGCGGCGGACTACTCGCTGACCATGACGTATTTGAAGGCAGTCAAGGCCGCCGGAACCGATGAGTCCGCTGCCGTGCGCGCCGAACTCGGCAAGATGAAGATCAACGATTTCTTCACCCAGGACGGCGTCATCCGGGCAGATGGGCTGCTGCTCCATAGCATGTACCTGCTACAGGTGCAGGATCCGAAGGATGGGCCGTGGGATCTTGCCAAGGTCGTCGGCACGATCCCGGGCGACCAGGCTTATCCGGCGCTCAAGGACAGCGGTTGCCCGCTGGTCGCCAACTAGCGCGGCAACCCAGGGCGAGAAGACGCCGGCCGAAGCTGCCTGGCACGCATCCACACCGGATCACGGCGTGGATGCCGCGGTCACAGCAGCACATGGCCGGCGTTTTCGGTTCTCAGCCGACCCGCAGCAAGGCCGGGCCTTCGCGCTTCAGCCACGCCATCGCGGCCGCGCTATGCGGGGTCAACTGGCCCACCAGCGCCCAGAACCGCGGCCCGTGGTTCATATGCCGCAGATGCGCCACCTCATGCCCCGCCACGTAGTCCTGCACGAAGGGCGGCGCCATCACCAGACGCCAGCTGAACGCCAGGCTGCGATCCGCGGCGCAACTGCCCCAGCGGCTGCTGGTGTCCTTCACGCTGACCCGGCGCGGGCGCAGCGCCGCGGAAGCGGCCTTCTGCAACACCAGCGCCGAGAGCACGCGGCGGGCCTCGGCGCGGTAGAAATCGGCCACCCGGCGGGCGACGAACTCGGGGGCCCCGCCGACCACGATCTCGCCGGCCTCGACGCGCACCAGGCGGGCCGCCGGATCATGGCGGATGCGATGCGCCACGCCGTGCAGCGGCACCACCGCGCCGTCGGCGAACGGGACGGCGCTGGGCAGCGCCGCCAGCCGGGCCACCACCCATGCGGCATGGTTCATCAGCAGCGCCATGCCGGCCTGCCGCGCGGTCCGCGGCGGCAAGGTCACCACGATATGGCCCTCACGCGGGTCCACCCGCAGCGACACCCGGCGCGCCCGCGCGCTGCGTCGCCACTCCACCTGGGCCGCGCCGCCGGGCAACGCTATGGTCTCGGAGATCGAAGCGCTCATGGCGCCAGCATTGCCGGGTTTATTGGCGTTCGGCAACCGCGGAACGGGGGGCCGGCGGGCTGTTAATGCAGATGCGTCAGATGCTCAGTGTAGCGCATCTCGCCAGCGCTGATCAGCCCCACCGAGGCGACCCGCACCGAGTGCAGCCGCCCCTCGATGTCGCGGCGCCAGAAATCCAGGAACCCGCGCAACACCGGGTAGCGCGGCGCCAGGTCCAGGTCCTGCCAGATGAAGCTTTGCAGCACCGTCGGATGGTCGGGCAGATGGTAGAGAATCTCCGCCGTGGTCAGGCGGTAGCCCTGAAGCTGGCGCTGCAGCGAGGTGTCGGCGTGCATGAGGCCCTCCGTAAGCGAAACCCGGTTGGCGGCCGTGCCTGCGTGCCCTGCCCGCATCGCTGATCCCGCGCGGCCGGCCTCAGCATGGAACGACTGCGTCGCCTGTTGCAATTAAAATTGAATTATATCAGAAGATTGGCACTCCAACCCAAAGAGTGCTGCCGATCCCTTGACGCGACTGGCGGGACCGCCTACATCGCTGGCACTCCCTGTGAGGGAGTGCCAACACTGCGGCCGCGACGGGTGGCGACACCCTGGCGGCCAGGCAATAACGCTATTATCCAGGAGCGATCCGCATGAAGTTCCGTCCCTTGCACGACCGGGTCGTGGTCAAGCGGCTGACTGCCGAAGAGAAGACCAAGGGTGGCATCATCATCCCCGACACGGCTCAGGAAAAGCCGATGGAGGGCGAGGTTGTCGCCGTGGGCGCCGGCGCGCGCAACGAACAGGGCCAAATCGTGGCGCTGGACGTCAAGGCCGGCGACCGGGTGCTGTTCGGCAAGTGGTCGGGCACCGAGGTCAAGCTCGACGGCGAAGAGCTGTTGATCATGAAAGAGTCCGACATCATGGGCATCATCGAGGGCACGCCGGCCAGCAAGAAGAAGGCCGCCTGAGCGCAGTTGCGCCAGCCGACCCGTCCCTTGCCGACCCGCCCGTGACTGACCAGATCTGAACGAAGGAAAACACACATGGCTGCCAAAGACGTTCGCTTCGGCGGTGATGCCCGCGCCCGCATGCTGCGCGGCATCGACATCATGGCCGACGCGGTAAAAGTGACCCTCGGCCCCAAGGGCCGCAACGTGGTCATCGACAAGAGCTTCGGTTCGCCGCGCATCACCAAGGACGGCGTTACCGTCGCCAAGGAGATCGAGCTGGCCGACAAGTTCGAGAACATGGGCGCACAGATGCTGCGCGAAGTGGCCTCGAAGACCAACGACCTGGCCGGCGACGGCACCACCACCTCGATCGTGCTGGCGCAGATGATCGTGCGCGAAGGCAACAAGGCCGTGGCCGCGGGCATGAACCCGATGGACCTGAAGCGCGGCATCGACAAGGCGGTGGTCGCTCTGGTCGATGAGCTGAAGAAGAAGAGCAAGAAGATCACCACCCCCGCCGAGACGGCGCAGGTCGGCACCATCTCGGCCAACGGCGAAGCCGATATCGGCAAGATGATCGCCGAAGCGATGCAGAAGGTCGGCAACGAGGGCGTGATCACGGTTGAGGAAGCCAAGGGCATCCAGACCGAGCTCGAAGTCGTCGAAGGGATGCAGTTCGACCGCGGCTACGTGTCGCCGTACTTCATCACCAACGCCGAGAAGATGGTCGCCGATCTCGACCAGCCGTACATCCTGATCCACGAGAAGAAGCTGTCCGGCCTGCAGCCGATGCTGCCGCTGCTGGAGAGCATCGTGCAGTCCGGCCGTCCGCTGCTGATCATCGCCGAGGACATCGAAGGCGAGGCGCTGGCCACCCTGGTGGTCAACAAGCTGCGCGGCGGCCTGAAGGTCGCGGCGGTGAAGGCACCGGGCTTCGGCGATCGCCGCAAGGCGATGCTGGAAGACATCGCGATCCTGACCGGTGGCCAGGTGATCAGCGAAGATCTCGGCATCAAGCTCGAGACGGTGACCCTCGCCATGCTCGGCAAGGCCAAGAAGGTCTTGATCGAGAAGGAGAACACCACGATCGTCGAGGGCGCCGGCAAGAAGGCCGACATCGTCGGCCGCTGCACCCAGATCCGCGCGCAGGTCGAGGAGACCACCTCGGACTACGACCGTGAGAAGCTGCAGGAGCGTCTGGCGAAGCTGGCTGGCGGTGTTGCCGTCATCCGCGTCGGCGGCGCCACCGAGGTTGAGGTGAAGGAGCGCAAGGATCGCGTCGACGACGCGCTGCACGCCACCCGCGCCGCGGTCGAGGAAGGCATCGTGCCGGGCGGCGGCGTGGCGCTTCTGCGGGCGGCCGCGTCCATCGACGGCCTGAAGCTGGAGGGGGATGAGAAGGTCGGCGCCATGATCG
>DATJEA010000275.1:0-1548 GCA_035497095.1 Acetobacteraceae bacterium
GCCATCGCCGCCAGATGCCGTGACGCGCGCATCCAGCGCCGGCCACGACGCAGCGCGTGGCGGATCGCCGAGAGGCTCGGGAACAACTCCAGCAGCTCGGTTTCCTCCCGCGGGCGGCAACCAAAATCCGCATTGATTGCCGCCGCAAAGCCCTCGCGCTGCTCCAGCAACATGCGCTCCAGCGCCCGCAACCGCTCCGCTCGCACCTCCCACGCCGGCAACGGCTCGCACGCCTGCGCTTCGCGCATGCGTTCAAGGATCGGCGGCAGTGCCGATGGGGATTCGGGTGTGGACAGATCGCTCATTGGTCAGGACTCGCGGCGGAACTTCAGTTCACGCGCGATCCAATTGGAGACCTCGCGCGGCTTGGCGGAGCCGCCGAGGGCGCGCAGGCAGTCGAGGAGCGGCCCCATCCATTGGACAAACTCGGCGCCGCCCTTTTTCGACTTCGACATGCCACGCTCCAGTGTGTTGACGAAAAGTGACTCGTCGAGATTGCGCCAAGCCGGGGAAATGGATTCCCGCTTTCGCGGGAATGACGGCAGCGGGGTTGTCGTACCGCTGCGATGACGCCAGCTTTTCCCGTTCCCGTTCCCGTTCCCGTTCCCGTTCCCGTTCCCGATTCCCGATTCCCGCCTATTCCCCGATCGTCAGCAGCGACGCGTTGCCGCCCGCGGCGGTGGTGTTGATCGTGAGCGTGCGTTCGCCGGCGAAGCGCAGCAGGTAGTGCGGGCCGCCGGCCTTGGGGCCGGTGCCGGAGAGGTTTTCGCCGCCGAAAGGCTGCACGCCGACCACCGCGCCGATCTGGTTGCGGTTGACGTAGCAGTTGCCCACCCGTGCGTGACTGGCGATGTAGTTGACGGTGTCGTTGATGCGGCTGTGCACGCCCAAGGTGAGGCCGTAGCCGGTGGCGTTGATCTGTTCGACCACCTGGGTGAGCTCGCTGCCTTTCCAGCGGATGACGTGCAGCACCGGGCCAAACACTTCGCGCTTGAGCGTGTCCAGGGCCGGGATCTCGTAGGCGCGCGGGGCGAAGAACGTGCCGTGCGCGGTCGTGGCCGGGTCCAGCGGTACCTCGGCGATCTTCTTTGCTTCGGTGTCCATGCGCGCGGCGTGTTCCACCAATACCTGCATGGCGTCAGCGTCGATCACCGGACCGACGTCGGTCGACAACTGCCCCGGATCGCCCACCTTGAGCTCGGCCATGGCGCCGGTGAGCATGCCGATGACCTTGTCGGCGATGTCTTCCTGCACGAACAGCACGCGCGCGGCCGAGCAGCGCTGGCCGGCGGACTGGAAGGCCGAGGCGATCACGTCCTTGACGATCTGCTCGGGCAACGCCGAGGAGTCGGCGATCATCGCGTTCTGCCCGCCGGTTTCGGCGATCAGTGCGGCGATCGGCGCGTTGCGCGCGGCCAACGCGCGGTTGATCGCCCACGCCGTGTCGGTGGAACCGGTGAACGCCACGCCGGCCACGCGCGGGTCGCCGGTCAGCGCCGGACCAACCACCGCACCGTCGCCGGGAACGAACTGCAGCACGTCCGCCGG
>DATJEA010000276.1:0-2415 GCA_035497095.1 Acetobacteraceae bacterium
AGTCGCCAACTCCGGGGCGCGAAGCGCCGTCATGAAGTTTTTTTGCTTCTTCTTGTTCACAAAAAAAAGCCTTGCTGCCTCCCCTGGGCACCAACATCGAACGGCAATCCGTTGAGCAGCGGCGCTTGCTCCGCGGCATGCCCGGCGGATAAACATCAGACCCGGATGGGGACGAAGATCGGCACCTTATGTCCTGACGGCGGACCATGCCGAGGCCGGATCGCAATCTCGCCGCGCATGTCGCGTGGCGGTCGGAAGTGGAGTTGACGATGACGCGGCGCGGCGCGATTGCCCGGATTGCCAAGATGATCGGCCAGGATATCGCGTGCGGCACGCCGAGCCAGGGCGCGACCGAGGCCGGGCCGATGCTGGCGCAGACCGGAGCGACGCCGGACCTGGTTGCCTGCCTGATCGCCGAAACCCGCCGCCGTCGCCCCGACCCGCATATGGTCGAGGCATACGCCTTTCTGCTGGAATCCGCGCTGGACGCGCTGCGCATGGCGGGGAACGACGGCGATACCACGGCGCGGCTGGCGTTGGACGAGGTTCGCGCCGCGGTGGGGAGCGCCATCGCCGGCGACGGCCTGGCCGCCGAGACGCTGATGCTGATCGCCCGCGCGTTTGCCCAGGCCGAGCTCGATCCGGGCCAGGACTTGCGGGATGCCGCGCTGGCGGCGGTGGAGGCCGAGCCCGCGCCGCCCGCCGCCGGAGGGATGGGGCTGGGCAATCACCTCGCCGACATCGCTCGCGCGCTCGATGATGACCCGTTCGCCATCCACGCCGAACTCGCCGCAAGCTGCGCGGCCTTGCCGATCGAACATCGTGCCGTCGTGGCCGCCGAACTTGCCGCTTCCGGCGTGGCCGCCGTAGGTGACGCCGCAATCGGCTTCGTGCTCGACCGGGATCCGGCACCCGGCGCCGCCGTGCTGGCGGCGCTCACCCAGCGGGCGCGCCAACACGCCGTGCCCAGCCGCCTGGTGGAACGGCTGGTGGTCATGCGGCCCTGGCTGCCGCCGGCGCGGCGCCCGGCGCTCGATGCCGCCATTCGCAGCCTGCGCGCCAAGGCCGAAGCCCCGGTGCAGCGGGCGGCCGGCGAGGTGCGGGCGCTGCTCGCCTCGCTGTGCGACGGCGCGGGCGCGCAAAGCCTGTTCGGCCTGACCAGACGCGGCCGCCGCTTTGCCCTGGCGTCGGTGCTGGTCAAGGCGGATGCCGGCGTGGCGGATGCCTGGGTGCGCGAGGACATGACGAAACGCGAGGCTGACGAGATGGTCGCCGAGATCAGGCAGCACGCCGAAGCGGTGGACGTGCCGCTCGGGCTGGTCACCGAGCGTCTGTCCGATGCGTTGGCGGTCAACCTGAAGCTGGACACGCCGCCGCCGTTCGGCCTGCTGCGAGTGGTCGAGACGCTTGGCATCGGCGCGCTGCATCCGGCCGCACTGGCGCCGGCGACGCTGGCCGCTGCGTTGCTGGATGGGCTGCCGCCGGAACGGACCGGCGCGGAGGCGACCCGGGCGGCGCATCGCAACGCGCCCGGCTGGGCCGACAGGTTCCACACGCTGGATTCATGGTTCGAGGCCGGCGAGGAGATCGAGGCATTGCTGCGCCCGCAGGCGTCGCGGGGCAAACGGGTCGAGGCAGTGCTCGCGCGCCATCTGCCGGCCAGGCGCCTGTTCTGGGCGGAACGCTGCGCCTGGATGGCGGCGACGCTGAAGGATGGCGGATCGGACCGCGACGCGGCATGGGTCGATTTCGCCCTGGTGGCGCGCGACCTCGCCGGCGCCGGGACACTCGCCGACATGCCGCTGATGGCGGCCATCGCGGATGCAACGGTGAATGTCTTTGCGGCCCGCCCGCCGGCACGGCGATCGCGAAAGCCTCGGCGTCACTGACCACCGATCACGCCACCAGCCTGCCGGCGAGCGATACCAGGCGGCCGAAGGGCTGGAGCGGTCAGCCTGTCGGGCGCTTCCTGTCAGGGGTGAAATTTTTGCTCGCCAAAGATCCGATAGCTGACCGAGCGTGGCCGCGTCGCCTCTTCCGGCGAGGCTGGCACGAAAGACGACAGGCCGCCTTGCAGTTCGGCCGGCAGCAGCATGACCCGAATGAAGATGTTTTCGCCGGCATGGACGTTGCGGCCAACCACCCAGTCCCGCCCGGTCTCGAGCCAGGCGCGGCCGGTCTCCAGCCGCTCGGTGGTGTCGCCGATGGTGGCCAGGATGCGGCCGGTGAGCAGCCGCCTGATCCCTGGGCCGCGATGGCCGTGCATTGGCGTCTCGGCGCCGGAATCGGAAGCCACGCGATCGGCCCGGAGCAGATACGGTCCAGCGAAACCAACCTTGATCCGCTGCGAGAGGACGATCTGCGCAGCGGCGTTGGACAGCAGCGGCTGCTCGGCGGCCGCGCATTCGAACAGCC
>DATJEA010000277.1:0-9493 GCA_035497095.1 Acetobacteraceae bacterium
ATCATGTCGAAGGCCTGGTGCATCGCCAACAAGGCCGAGGTGCCGGCCGCGTTCGATGCCTCGAAGGAAGAGAACTTCGCCATCCGCAACGCCATGGGCACCGGGCCGTACAAGCTGGTGACCCGCGAGCCGGACCGCCGCACCATCGTCGAGAAGAACCCGCTATGGTGGGATGACGGCTCCAAGCTGGTGGACCGGGTGGAGCTCGACGTGATCGGCTCCGCCGCGACCCGCGTCGCCGCCCTGCTGTCCGGCGAGGTGGACATGATCTACACCGTGCCGCCGCAGGACATTCCGCGCCTGGAGCGCACGCCGAACATCAAGGTGCTGCAGCACAGCGAATTGCGCACCATCTTCCTGGGTATGGACCAGTCGCGCAACGAGCTGCTGAAGTCCGACGTGAAGGGCAAAAACCCGCTGAAGGACGTGCGGGTGCGCCGCGCGATGGCGCTGGGCATCGACGAGGACGCCATCGCCAAGCGCATCATGCGCGGCCAGGCGCATGTCACCTGGGAGATGTGGGGCCCCGGCGTCAACGGCTACAACGCCAAGCTGGACGTGCGCCCGAAGGTGGACGTCGAGCAGGCCAAGAAGCTGCTGGCCGAGGCCGGCTACCCGAACGGCTTCCGCATGACGCTGGATTGCCCGAACGACCGCTACGTGAACGACGAGGCGATCTGCACCGCGATCGTGCCGATGCTGGCGCGGATCGGCCTCAAGATCGACCTCAACGCCCAGACCAAGGCCAAGCATTTCGGCATGATCGGCTCGCCGAACTACCACACCAGCTTCTACATGCTGGGCTGGACGCCGGCCACCTATGACGCGCACAACGCGCTGTATGCGCTGGTCGGCAGCCGCGACGGGGCGCGCGGCGAGATCAACGACGGCGGCTATTCCAACCCGAAAATGGACGATCTGATCGCCAAGATCGGGGTGGAGACCGACCAGGCCAAGCGCACCGACATGATCAACCAGACGATCAAGATCATCCAGGACGACGTCGCCTATATCCCGCTGCACCAGCAGGTGATCGTCTGGGCGGTGAAGAAGGGCGTCGAGGTGGCACAGCAGGCGGACAACAACTTCCCGTTCCGCTTTATCCGTGTGAAGCAGTAACTATCCGCTGCGGCAACGGCGTCGGGCGGGGGCCTCGCAAGGGACCCCCGTTCGGCGCCCGGCATCGAGAACCTCGCCCATGACCTCGCCAGCCATGCTCCCCAAGGTCGCCTTCATCAGCACCGGCGGCACGATCGCCTCGATCGGCGCCACATCGCTGGAATTGCAGGATTATGGCGCCAACGGCGTGATACTGCAGGCCGACGAGATCACCGCCCGCACGCCGGAACTGGCGCTGGTGGCCCAGGTGATCCCGGTGCGGTTCTCCACTGTACCGAGTTCGCGTATCTATTTCGCCGACTGGAAGGCGCTGGTGCTGCTGTGCGACCGGCTGGTGGCCGAGCACCCGGACCTCGCCGGCATCGTCATCGGCCACGGCACCGGCAGCCTGGAAGAAACCGCCTATTTCCTCAACCTGACGCTGAAAATCGCCATCCCGGTGGTGCTGGTCGGCTCCCAGCGCCCGGCCAGCGCGCTCTCCGGCGACGGCAACCTCAACCTGCTGAACGCGGTGCGCACCGCCGCCTGCCCCGAAGCGCGCGGGCTCGGCGTGCTGACCCTGCTGAACGACGAAATCCACGCCGCGCGCGACGTCACCAAGACCTCGACGCTGCGGCTGCAAACCTTCCGCACCCCGGATTTCGGCGCACTCGGCCATGCCGACGGCGACGCCATCGCGTTCTACCGCCGCCCGATCCGCGCCGTGGCGCCGGACAGCGAATTCGATATCCGCGCGCTGGAAGCACTGCCCCGCGTGGATATCTGCCTCTCCTACACCGGCGCCGACGGCACCGCGGCACGCGCCTTCGTGGCGGCCGGCGCCAAGGGCATCGTCTCGGCCGGCTTCGCGCCCGGTTTCCCGACCCCCGGCGAGTTCGAGGCGCTGGAGCAGGCGGCGCGCGACGGGGTGATCGTGGTGCAATGCAGCCGCGTCGGCAGCGGCCGCATCTTCAAGGGCAAGCGCCTGGCCGAAGCCGGCTTCCTGATCGCCGACAACCTGAACCCGCAAAAGGCCCGGCTGCTGCTGGCCCTGGCACTGACCCGCACCAGCGATCCGGCCGAGATCGAACGGATGTTCCGCACCTATTAAGGCAGCAAGCAAGCGGCGCTGTTTTGTAAAAAAGCGCGCAAAAAACGTCATCCGCCTTGCAACGTCGGGCGGGCGGAGAGGGCAGAGTCTCCAACCCAAGCGCGCGAAGCGCCGTCATGAAGTTTTTCTGCTTCTTTTTGTTCACAAAAAGAAGTGCTTCCTTTGCGCCTAGCCCTCGGCCGGCTCGAACCGCAGCGCCAGCCCGTTGATGCAGTGCCGCAACCCGGTCGGCAGCGGCCCATCGGGGAACACATGACCCAGATGCCCCTGGCAGTTGGCGCAATGCGCCTCGGTGCGCACCATGCCGTATTTGCGGTCCACCGTGGTGCCGACCGCACCCTCCAGCGCGGTGAAAAAGCTCGGCCAGCCGGTGCCGCTCTCGAACTTGGTCTCAGAGGCATAGAGCGGTGCACCGCAGGCCGCGCAGTGGAACACCCCGGCCCGCTTCTCCTCGTTCAGCGGCGAAGTGCCGGCCCGCTCGGTGGCGTGCTGGCGCAGCACCGCGTATTGCTCCGGGCTCAGATGCGAGCGCCACTCCTCGTCCGAACACAGCCCGCCCTGCGGCATCGTCTCAGCCAGCTTCTGGTCCTGCATGCCATCCTCCTCGCGACCCCGGACGCCCGCCCGCCGCAATCGCGTGCGCGCCGGCATCCATCGAGCCCTCAATGTAGTGCCGCCGCGCCGGTTTCGCCACCGGGCCGGCGAAACGCCCGCCTCATCGAGGGCCGATGACGTTGGCCGCTATTTCGGCGCCCCCTGCACCACCTGCCCCGGCGGCAGGATGCGGAACAGCAGCGTCGTGACCGTCTCGCCCGGCCCGAACGGCCCCGGCACCTTGTGGCTGACCGGCGGCAGACTCTTCAGATAGGCCGCGATCGCCGTCGCATCGGCGTCGGTCAGCCGCGCAAAGTCGCCATATGGCATGATCGGCGCCAGCATCCGCCCGTCCGGTCGCTGGCCGGTCCGGATCGCGGTCGCGATCTGCTGCACCGACCAGTCGCCGATCCCGGTCGCCTTGTCCGGCGTGATGTTGGCCCCCGCGAAGGCACCGAGACCGGGTATCTCAAAAGCCACGTCCGACCCGCCAAGCTGGCGGCTCATATCGGGCTTGCCGGTAAAATGGCCAGGCGTATGGCAGTCGCCGCAGCCGCTGATCCCAACCAGATATTTGCCACGCTCGACCTGTTGCGAGGCAGCGTTGGCCGAGCCGCCGGCCACGGCCAGCATGGCCGCCATCGCCAGCACCCGGCAGATTCCGACTCCCGACACCTTTCCCTCCCTGTTCCGGCCCGTTGTCGCGACGGGCGCCGATAGGCTCGCGCAATTTTTCTGCCTGCGCAAGGGACAAGTCGGCGCGGCATCGCAACCCTCACCGCGGCGCGAAATGCTCCGCGTTAACCGCCGGCGTGCGCCCCGCCACCAGATCGGCCAGCAGCCGCCCACTGCCCGCCGCCAGCGTGAAGCCCAGCGAGCCCTGCCCCAGGTTCAGCATCAGATTCGCCACCCTGGAGCGCCCGATCGCCGGCATGTCCCACGGCGTCGAGGGCCGCAGCCCGGCCCAGGGGTGCAACTCATCCATCGCGCAGGCGCCGGGAAAGGTGCTGGCGACGTTGGCCGCCAGCGTGGCGATGCGATCCGGGCGAATCTCGGTGCCCTCGCCGGCGATCTCGGCGAACCCCGCCACCCGCAGCGCGCCGCCGAGCGGGGCGTAGACCGTCTTCACATAGGTGTCGGTGATGCTGCGCACCGGCGCCAGATTGCTGGCCAGCACCGAAGGGCTGATCGAATAGCCGCGGATCGGCAGGATATTGGTCCGCACTCCCACCCCGCGCCCCAGCGCCCGGCTGCCCGGCCCGGCCGCCAGCACGTAAAGCTCCGCCTCCAGCGCCCCGGCCGAGGTCTCCAGCGCCCGCACCCGGCCGCCCTCCAGCACGAGCCGCCGCACCTCGGTGCCGAGGCGGAATTCCACCTCCGGCAGCACCCGCATCAACTCGCCGCAGAGCTTGCGGCAGTCGCCCACCTCCTCGCCCGGCGTATAGATGCCGCCCACCAGCCGCCCGGCGATGCTGGCCAGCCCCGGCTCCATCGCCAGGCACTCGGCGGCGGTCAGCGCCTGCTGCTCGCTGCCCAGCGCCGCCTGCACCCGCATTTGCGCCTCGGCGTCGGCCATGCCCTGGCGGCTGGACTGCACGACGATCTTGCCGTTCGCCGCGTGGTCGAACGCCATCGGCGTCTCTGCCATCATGCTGTGCAGCATGGCGCGGCTGTGGTACGACAGCGCCAGCATCTTGGCCGTGCTGGCGGCACTGCGCCCGGCGTTGCACGACGCCAGGAACTGCATGATCCAGCGCCACTGGCCAGGGTCGGCGGTCGGCACGAAGCGGATCGGACTGTCCGATTTCAGCAGCCATTTCGGCAAATTGCGCAGCACCGAGGGCGACGCCATCGGCGCCACGAAGCTGTATGAGAGCTGCGCCCCGTTGGCGAAGCTGGTGCCCTGCCCCGGCGCCGTCGCGCGATCCACCACCGTCACCCGATGCCCGTCCCGCGCCAGCCACCAGGCGCTGGCCATGCCGACGATCCCCGCCCCGATCACGATGATCCGCAACACCCGCACTCCACCATTGCGCCGCCATCAGGCCACGGCTCGGCAGGTGGAGCAAGACAGGGCAGGCTCACATGAAGACCTGCCTCGTGAGCCCGGTTCCCAGGACGACCGCATATCGGCAGACTGCCAGACCAACGCGCCAAAGACGTCACGTCAGCGGCCATCGAGGAGAACAGCATGCCAACCCTGCCAGAGCGGATCGGCATAGACTTCGGCGCCAGGCTGCCGATCGAGCAGGCGCTGGACTGGGCGCAGCACAACGGCGTCCGCTATCTCGACGTCCGCCTCGGCGACACCGGCAACGAGTTCGCCGGCTTCGACGCCACCCGCATCGCGGCGGTGCGCGCCGCCCTGGAGCGGACCGGCCTGCATCTCGGCCTGCATACCCTGTCCGCCGTCAACATGGCCGAGACCGCGCCCTATCTGACCGAGGCGGTCGACGCCTATCTGCGCGCCTACATCGATCTGGCCGGCCCGCTCGGCGCCGGCTGGATCGTCGTGCATGCCGGCTACCACTTCACCGACGACTACCAGCGCCGCATGGAGGCCGGGTTGCAGCGCCTGCAACGGCTCGGCGATTATGCCGCGGCCAAGGGCGTCAGGCTGCTGCTGGAAAACATGAACCCCGAGCCGCGCGACGCGGAGGTCCGCTACCTGGCCAGCGACGTCGAGGAATGCCGCGCCTCGTTCGCGCGGCTGGACCCCGAGCACATCGGCTGGTCGTTCACCGTCAACCACGCCCACATGCTGCCGGTCGGCATCGCCGGCTTCTTCAACGCGTTCGGCCCGGCCCGCATGGCGGAAGTCCGCGTCGCCGACAACAGAGGCGGCAAGGAGGAACACCTGAAACCCGGCGAAGGCAACATCGACTTCCCCGCCATGTTCCGGCTGATCGAGGGCTCCGGCTATCGCGGCCACTACATGCTCGCCTTTGGCACGCTCGACGACATGCGCGGCGGCCGCGACCTGCTGGCGCGCATGGCGGCGTAATGCTTTGAATTTCAAAACACACATTGCAGCTATTTTGCCAGGCTCGAAGCGAACCAAACGCCGCCTGGCGCATTTCACCGGGTGACCAGTGCGAGAGAACAGCCAGTGACCCAAACCACGTCCCCGCCGGCCGGCCGCGACGACGGGGGCGGCTCCCCGACTCCGCTCAGCAGCGCCGAGAAGCGCGAGGTCGCCGATCGCAAGGCTGGCTCATCGCGCATCATCCACGAAGTGGTGCGCACCGAGGGCGAGCACGAACTGGTCCGCCCCTGGCGCTCGCTGATGTATTCCGGGCTCGCGGCGGGCATCGGCATCAACGCCTCGATCCTCGCCAAGGGCTACCTGCACGCCGCACTGCCCGATGCGCCCTGGCGGCCGCTGGTCGAATCGTTCGGCTACACCTTCGGCTTCATCATCGTCATCATGGCCCGCATGCAGTTGTTCACCGAGAGCACGGTGACCGCGGTGCTGCCGGTGGTGGCCAATCCCAGCTTCGCCAAGCTCGGCCGCATGCTGCGGCTATGGGCCATCGTGCTGCTGGCCAACTTCGCCGGCACCCTCGCGGTCTCCTACATGATCGACCGCCAGTTGATCGTCTCGGCCGGAGACCGCGCGGCGATCCTCGAATTGTCGCGCGAGTTGTTCGAGAATTCCCCGCTGGCAATCCTGTGGCTCGGCATCCCCGCCGGCTTCCTGATCGGCGCTATCGCCTGGATCCTGCCCAATGCGCGCGAGAGCGCGCTATGGGTGATCATGGTGCTGACCTACCTGATCTCGCTCGGCCATATGAGCCACTGCATCGCCGGCTCCACCGAGGCCTGGGTGATGTGGCTGAGCGGCGAAGCCAGCCTGAGCCACACCCTCGGCGGCGTGATCCTGCCATCCTTGATGGGCAACATCATCGGTGGCACCGCACTGTTCGCGGTCCTCGCGCACGGCCAGGTCAGCGACGAGTTGGAATAACCGCAGCCGGACGCGGGCCGATTGCAGCAAGACAGGGCGGGAAAGCAGATTCACCACAGAGACACAGAGACACGGAGAAGAAAGCAGGGAGTTCTCTTCTTCGCTTCCTTCTCCGTGTCTCTGTGTCTCTGTGGTGAATCTTCCTTGCCTTGCTGGTCCCGGATTCAATGCCGGAAATGCCGCATCCCGGTCAGCACCATCGCCACCCCGGCCTTGTCCGCCGCCGCGATCACCTCGGCGTCACGTATCGAGCCGCCCGGCTGGATCACCGCCGTGGCGCCGGCCGCCACCGCCGCCTCCAGCCCATCGGCGAACGGGAAGAAGGCATCCGACGCCACCACGCTGCCGATCGCCAGCGACTGCGAAAGCCCGGCCTTGTGCGCCGCGTCCTCGGCCTTCCAGGCGGCGATCCGCGAGGAGTTCACCCGCGACATCTGCCCGGCGCCGATCCCCACCGTGGCGCCGTCTTTGGCGTAGATGATGGCGTTGGATTTGACATGCTTGCAGATGCGAAAGGCAAAGATCAGATCGTCCAGTTCCGCCTGGCTCGGCTGCCGCTTCGTCACCACCTTCAGATCACCGCGCGCCACCCGCCCGGCATCGCGCGACTGCATCAGAAACCCGCCGGCTACGCTGCGAAACCCCATCCCGGACGCCGCCGGATCGGGCAGCCCGCCGGTCAGCAGCAGCCGCAGGTTCTTTTTGCGCGCCAGCGCCGCGATCGCCGCCTCGGTCGCATCCGGCGCGATGATCACCTCGGAAAAGATCGCCGCCACCTTGGCCGCGGTCGCCTCGTCCAGCGTGCGGTTCACCGCGATGATGCCGCCGAACGCCGATTCCGGATCGCAGCGCAACGCCAAATCCCAGGCGCTCGCCAGATCGGCCGCACTCGCCACGCCGCACGGATTGGCGTGCTTCAGGATCACCACGGTCGGCTGCTCGAATTCGGCGACGCACTCGAACGCCGCATCGGTGTCGTTGAGGTTGTTGTACGATAGCTCCTTGCCCTGGATCTGCCGCGCGGTGGCAATCCCCTTGCGGTCGCCGTTGACATAAAACGCCGCCTGCTGATGCGGATTCTCGCCATAGCGCAAGGTCTGCCGCAAGCTGCCCGACAGCGTCACCCGCGCCGGAAACGCCTCGCCGCGCTCCCCGGCCAGCCAGGCGGCGATCGCCGCGTCATAGGCGGCGGTGCGCGCGAACGCCTCGCCGGCCAGCTTCCGGCGCAGCGCCAAGCTCGTGCCGCCATGCGCCGCCAGTTCCGCCAGCACCGCATCGTACTGCCCCGGCTCGGTGACGATGGCGACGAAATCATGGTTCTTCGCCGCCGCCCGGGTCAGCGCCGGCCCGCCGATATCGATATTCTCCACGCAGTCCGCGAAACCGGCCCCGCCCGCCAGCGTCGCCTCGAACGGATACAGGTTGGAGACCACCAGATCGATCGGCGCGATGCCGTGCTCCTCCAGCTGCGCCAGATGCGTGGGCCTGTCGCGCCGCGCCAGGATGCCGCCATGGATCTGCGGCACCAGCGTCTTCACCCGGCCATCAAGGATTTCCGGAAACCCGGTGTGGTCGGACACCTCCACCACCGCCAGCCCGGCCGCGCGCAGCGCCGTGGCGGTGCCGCCGGTGGACAGAATCTCCACCCCGCGCGCCGCCAGCGCCGTAGCAAAGCCGAGCAGCCCGGCCTTGTCGGAGACGGAAATAAGCGCGCGGCGAATGGCGACGATATCGGTCATATGCAGGCTCCCGGAGTACATGCCGGGGGCATAGAACTACAGCCCGAGCAGGTCCAGGGTATGGGCGACAACCCTGCCCTCGTCATACCGCGCCAGCGCCCGCACCCGGCCGGCCTCCCCCATCCGCCGCCGCAACCCGGCATCGCCGGCCAGCCGGGCCAGGGCTGCGGCCAGCGGCGCCACCCGCATCGGCGCCACCAGCAGCCCGGTCTCGCCGTCCACCACCTGCTCGCGCGGGCCCTTGATGTCGGTCGCCACCACCGGCAGCCCGGCCAGCATCGCCTCGATCACCGACATCGGCAGGCCCTCGAAATGGCTCGGCAGCGTGAAGATGTCGGCCGCCGCCAGAATCGCCGGCGTGTCCTCGCGATAGCCGAGCCGGCGGATGCGGGGGCCGGCGGCGGCGAAATACGGCTCCAAATCCTCGCCGTGGTCGGAGGCCAGGCGCTCGCCGACCACCCAAAGCTCGGCGTCCAGCTCGCGCATCGCCGCCAGCAATTCCACGTAGCCCTTGTGCCGCACCAGCCGCGAGACGATGGCCACCACCACGGTATCCTCCGCGGTGCCAAGCTCGGCGCGCAGCCGGGCGCGGGCGGCCGGATCGGGGTGGAAGCGGGCCGGGTCGCGGCCGTTGCCGATGGCGTGCGGCGCGCGGGCGATGTGCAGCCGCCTGACGTCGTCCGCCTCGTCGGCCGAGACGGTGAAGTAGATGTCGGTGAGCCAGCCGCCGAGCCATTCCACCGCCAGCCCCAGCCCCCGCCGCCACGCCGGGCCGGGCTGATTGAACATGAAGCCGTGACAGGTATACGCTATAACTTTAACGCCAGCGATACGACCGGCCAGACGCGCCAGAAACCCCGAAATCGGCATGTGGCCATGCACCAGGTCCGGCTTTTCGGCCCGAAATAGCGCCAGTAATGCCCGAAATCCGCGCCAATTCGCCGCGATATCGAGGCTTCTGGGCAGCGGAATCGCCTCGATCCG
>DATJEA010000278.1:0-1638 GCA_035497095.1 Acetobacteraceae bacterium
TTGCGATATCGAGCCGTTTTGGTTCGCCGATTTTTACAGGAGTTGACCATGTTTAGCCGTCGCCTGGGTATTTTATCGCTCGCACTGGCCGCCTGCATGATGCTGCCGCGGCCCGGCCAGGCGACGCTGTTCACCGGCTCAAGCGGGTCACTGAGCGCCAGCGCCGATTTCTCGCTGGTGAACGGGCAATTGCAGGTGCTGCTCACCAACACCAGCACCGCCGACACGAACGTGCCTACGGATGTGCTGACGGCGGTGTTCTTCAAGATTGCCAGCGACCCCGCCTTCAGCTCAATCAGCGCGGTGCTTGGGCAGGGCAGCACGGTGATCTACGGCTCGCAGCCAGCCGGCGGCGTGGTCGGCGGTGAGTGGGGCTATGGCAACAACCTGTCCGGCGCGCCCGGCGGCGCCAACCAAGGGATTTCCTCTTCCGGCCTGGGAGGAGTCTTTGGCGACCCGACATTTCCGGGAGCCAACCTTGCTGACCCAGCCGCATTGGACGGGGTGCAGTACGGCATCGTGTCGGCTGGTTGGAAGGCCGCGAAGGACAATGGCGGGATCACCGGCTCGGGCGGACTGATCAAGAATTCGGTGCTGTTCACGCTCGGCAACGTGCCGCTGAACTTCGATCCGGCCAAGTTCATCACCAATGTGAGCTTCCAGTACGGCACCGACCTCAGTGAACCACGTTACACCGCGAGTTGCAGCAATTGCGGTCCGACCGGGGGCGGCGGTAACAACACCGCGGTTCCCGAGCCCGCCAGCCTGCTGCTGCTGGGCACCGCCTTCGCGCTGCTGATGGCACGGACCATGCGGCGCCGCGCCTGAAGCAGCGCCTTGGCCCGAAGGCGCTCGATCAACCGGCCGGCATCGTCCCGATCATGCCGCGTGCTCTGTACGCCTGATGCCACGAAGGCAGGTGCCAAATCCCGCCAGACATGTATGATCGAGCATACAATAACCTCTGGAGGGGACCGTCATGACCGCATCACTCACCCGCCGCGCGGCACTTGCCACCGGCATCGCGACCTTGGCCGCACCCGCCGTGCTGCGCGCCGCGCCGGCGGCGATCAAGCTCGGGGTGATCCATCCGGTCACCGGCGCGCTGGCGTTCTCCGGCAACCAGTGCCGGCTCGGCGCCACCATGGCGATCGCCGACGTGAACGCCGCCGGCGGCATCAAGTCGATGGGCGGCGCCAAGATCGAGGCCTTGCTGGGCGACGCGCAGGGCCGCGCCGAGATCGCCGCCAGCCTGGTGGACCAGATGGCCGATGCCGGAGCCTCCGGCTTCACCGGCTGCTTCGCCAGCAATCTCGGCCTGACCGCCACCACCGCGGCGGCGAAATACAACATCCCGTTCTCGATCGATTCCGGCTTCGTCGACTCGATCACCACGCGCGGGTTGAAGAACGTGTTCCGCTTCTTCCCCAACCTCACGATGACCATCAGCGGCGCCATGCCGGCGCTGGACGGCATCAACAAGGCCGCCGGTTCGCCGGCCAAGACCGCGGTGCTGATCCATGAAAGCGGCGTGTTCGGCACCAGCACCGCCAAGGCGGTGGCCGATGGCCTGGCCAAGATCGGCATCAAAGTGCTCGGCACCTTCGCCCACGCCACGCCGACGCGCGACTTCACCAA
>DATJEA010000279.1:0-4807 GCA_035497095.1 Acetobacteraceae bacterium
GCGAGCGCGCGCGACACCGCACCGCCGGTCGCCGCATCGGCGGCCGCCAGCATCGGACTCGCGGCGGCGTCCTGATCCAGCAGCAGCGCCAGCGCGCCGGATTTCGGCAATTGCGGCTTGGCGAAGGTGATATCGAGCATGCGGCGCGCTCCGGGGGTGCTGGATGACAGGGCAGCGACTGTAACATCGTGGCGGCGATTGGCCAGAGCGGGACGCCGCGCTAGAACGGCCGCCATGAACCATACCGACATGCTGAACCTCGCTTTCACCCTCGCCCGCCAGGCCGGCGCGGCGATCCTGGAGGTGCGGGCGCGTGGCTTCGAAACCCTGACCAAGGCCGACCGCTCGCCGGTCACCGAGGCCGACCACGCCGCCGAGGCGATCATCACCGCCGGGTTGCGCGCCGCCACGCCGGCGATCCCGGTGGTTGCCGAGGAGGAAATGGCCGCCGGCCGGGTGCCCGGCCAGTCGGACGCCTACTGGGTGGTCGACCCGCTGGACGGCACCCGCGAGTTCACCAGTGGCCGCGACGAATTCGCCGTCTGCATCGGCCTGGTGCGTGCCGGCAAGCCGACGCTCGGGGTGGTCGGCGCACCGGCCGCAGGCGTGCTGTGGGGCGGCATTGTCGG
The DNA here is from genome assembly GCA_035497095.1 of Acetobacteraceae bacterium. Taxonomy (GTDB): domain Bacteria; phylum Pseudomonadota; class Alphaproteobacteria; order Acetobacterales; family Acetobacteraceae; genus 70-18. The sequence continues at coordinate 630 of DATJEA010000279.1, forward strand.
CACCGGCGCCTGGCGGCACGATGCCCAGGGCGAGCGGGTGATCGCCGCCCGGCTGCCGCCGGCCGAGGGCCTGGTGGTGGTGGCCTCGCGCTCGCATGGCGACCCCACCCGGCTCGATGCGTTCCTGAAAGGCCGCAAGGTCGCCAAACTCATCAACGCCGGTTCGGCGCTGAAATTCTGCCGCGTGGCGGAGGGCGAGGCCGATCTGTATCCGCGCTTCGGGCCGACCATGGAGTGGGACACCGCGGCCGCCCAGGCGGTGCTGGAGGCGGCCGGCGGCCAGGTGCTGGTGCTGGAAACCATGCAACCGCTGACCTACGGCAAGCCGGACTGGCGCAACCCGCATTTCCTCGCCACCGGCCGGGTATGACCGCCGTCGATACCGGGACCGCGCTGCTGGCTTCCGACAGCGCCGGCATCGCCGAGGCGGCGGCGCTGCTGCTGGCCGGCGCGCTGGTGGGGTTCGGCACCGAGACGGTCTATGGCCTGGGGGCGGACGCCACCAACGACCAGGCGGTGGCGGGGATTTTCGCGGCCAAGGGGCGGCCGCGTTTCAACCCGCTGATCTGCCACTACCCGAGCGCCGCCGCCGCCTTCGCCCAGGTTCAGGCGAACGACGCCGCGCACCGGCTGGCCGCGGCATTGTGGCCCGGCCCGCTGACCATGGTGCTGCCGCGCCGGCCGGATTGCCCGGTCTCGCTGCTGGCCGGCGCCGGGTTGCCGACGCAGGCGGTGCGGGTGCCGGCGACCCCCAGCGCGCTGGCACTGCTGCGTGCGGTCGGGCGGCCGGTGGCGGCGCCCTCGGCCAACCGTTCCGGCCAGGTCAGCCCGACCACGGCGGCGCATGTGCTGGCCGGTTTGGGCGGGCGGATCGCCGCGGTGCTGGATAGCGGCCCCTGCCTGGTGGGGGTGGAATCGACGGTGCTCGACCTGTCCGGCCCGCAGCCGGTGCTGCTGCGGCCAGGCGGCGCCACGCGGGAGGCGATCGAGGCGGTGGTCGGGCCGATCCGGATGGCGGCGCCGATCAGTCCCGGCGGATCGCAGCCGCCCACACTGCACTCCCCCGGCATGATGCTGTCGCATTATGCGCCGTCGCTGCCGGTGCGGCTGGAGGCGGACTCGGTGGCGCCGGACGAGGCGTTGCTGGCGTTCGGGCCGCCGCTCCGGGGCGCCGGCGCGGTGTTTCAGCTAAGCCTGCGCGGCGACCCGACCGAGGCGGCGGCACGCCTGTTTGCCGGGCTGCGCGCACTGGACGCCGAGGGTGTGGCGCTGGGCCTGCGCGGCATCGCGGCGATGCCGGTGCCGGGGGCGGGGCTGGCGCTGGCGATCCGCGATCGGCTGCGGCGTGCCGCGGCGCCGCGGGAGTAAGGCAAGGCGGGGCTCTGCCCCGAGCCCCGCCAAGGGCATAGCCCTTGGAACCCGACTACTTGTTGCCTTCGGCAGATAGCGAGGTCCAGGGGCTCGGCCCCCAATACTTCAAGCACGGGTGGGGTGCGGGGCAACGCCCCGCTGCTTGCTCGGCGCGCGCTATTCGCGCCGCCGGCGCATCAGCAGCATCCAGCCCAGGCCGATCAGCGCCACGGCCGCGTTGGGGAGCAACAGCGGCCAGAAATTCGTCGCCGTGGGTGCGGCGATTGCCTGCGCCAAGCTGGGCGTGGCGCTGGCCAGCCACAGCGGCAAGGCGGCGGTGAGGCGGAGATACCGATCTGACATTGCGACATATGCTCCCTCAGCGGCGTCGAACGCTGCCAAGCAAATAGCGTGCCGAATCGGGATGTCAGCGGGTTGTGCCGCCGCGGAATCGCGACTGTAAAGTTTACCGACACATTACAGGTCGCGCCGCATCAGCGTGACCGGGGCGCCCAGATCGAACGACTCGTCGAATACCACCCAGCCGAGCCGGGCGTAGAGCGGCGCCGCGGTGTTGGTGTCCAGGTACAGCGTGGCGATGCCGGCCGCCCTGGCGCTGGTCTCCACCGCGGCAACCACGCGCGGCGCATGGCCGCGGCCGCGGAAATCCGGATGCACGAACACGCTGGCCAGCCACGGGGTGAGGTCGGGCCGCGGGTCCAGGTCGTGATGCACGAAGCTGGCGGTGGCGGCGGGCTGGCCGGCATCCAGCAGCACGAAGGTCTGTTCCGGGCCCTGGGCCGCGGTGCGGGCGGCGACCAGTGCGGTCACCTGTTCCAGCGTGCGCCCCCGCCGGATGCCCCATTCGCGCCACAGCCAGGCGCTGGCCACCGGGATCAGCTCCGGGCGGGCGGCGGTGGTGACGATCTCGATATCAGGCATGGCGGGCTCCTCGATTGACCTGCGGCGCGAGGCAGATAGTTTGGCCGTGGAGGAACCACCATGCCAGACACCGCCCTTCCCAGCGCCCTGCTGGCGCGCCTCGCCGAGATCGTCGGGCCGGCCGGCATGCTGACCGCGCCGGAGGATGTGGCGCCCTATACCGAGGATTGGCGGCGGCTGTATCGCGGCCGCACCGCGGCGGTGCTGCGGCCTGCCAGCACGGCGGAGCTGGCTTTCGTGGTGGCGGCCTGTGCGGCGGCCGGCGTGGCGCTGGCGCCGCAGGGCGGCAACACCTCGATGGTCGGCGGCGCGGTGCCGGCCGAGGATGGCAGCCAGCTGGTGCTGAGCCTGGCACGGATGAACCGCGTTCGCGCGGTGGACCCGGTGGACCAGACGCTGACCATCGAGGCCGGCGCCACGCTGAAGGCCGCCCAGGACGCTGCCGAGGCGGCCGGCTGCCTGCTGCCGCTGTCGATCGGCTCGGAGGGCACCGCGCAGATCGGCGGCATCCTGTCGACCAATGCCGGCGGCAACCACACCGTGCGCTACGGCAATGCCCGCGACCTGGTGCTGGGGCTGGAGGTGGTGCTGCCGGACGGGCAGGTGTGGAACGGGCTGCGGCGGCTGCGCAAGGACAATACCGGCTATTGCCTGCGCCAGTTGTTCGTCGGCGCCGAGGGCACGCTGGGGGTGATCTCGGCTGCGGTGCTGAAGCTGGTGCCGCGCCCGGTGCAGACCGAGGTGGCGCTGTGCGCGGTGGCCTCGCCGGAGGCGGCGCTGGCGCTGTTCACCCGGTTTCATCGCCACGACCCGGCCTCGGTCAGCGCGTTCGAATACATGTCCGGCCTGGGGATGGATTTCGTGTTGAAGCACATCCCTGGCGCCAGCTTGCCGCTGGCGGCGCGGGCGGCGCATTACGCGCTGATCGAGTTGACCACGCCGCGGCCGGGCAATGATCTGCGCGCCAATCTGGAGGCGGTGCTGGAAGCAGCCCTGGCCGCCGGCGAGGTGGCCGACGCGGTGATCGCCGAGAGCGACGCCCAGCGCGCGGCGTTGTGGCACCTGCGCGAGGAACATTCCGAGGGCCAGAAGCGTGAGGGTGCCAGCATCAAGAACGACGTGTCGGTGCCGGTCTCCAAGGTGCCGGAGCTGATCGCCCGCGCGACGGCCGCCTGCCAGGCGCTGATGCCGGGCATCAGGGTGGCGCCGTTCGGCCACATGGGCGACGGCAATATCCACTTCAATCTGGAGCAGCCGGTGGATATGGACGCCGCCGCCTTCCTGGCCCAGGACCATGCGGTGATGGACGCGGTGTGCGAGGTGGTGCGGGCGCTGGATGGCAGCTTCTCGGCAGAACATGGGGTGGGCAAGCTGAAGCCGTATATGATGCCGGACTGGCGCGGTGGCGCGGAACTGGCGCTGATGCAGGCGATCAAGGCGGCGATCGACCCGCAGGGGCTGATGAATCCCGGGAAGCTGCTGCCGTAACGCAAAATGGCCTCCGGTGCGGAACACCGGAGGCCATCATGCGATAAGGCGAGATATCGATCAGGCGCGGCGGCGGCGACGGATCAGGCCGAGGCCGAACAGCCCGGCGCCGAGCAGCGCCATGCTGGCGGGTTCGGGCACCGCGTTGACGTTGATGGTGTTGGTGGCCAGAAAATTTTGAGGGGCCACGGGGCCGTTGTATACATCAAGTGTGAACGTGTAGGTGCCGCCATTCCAGGGGTTGAAGCCGGGCAGCCCAACCTGCGGGAAGATCAGGTTCTCGGAATTCTGAGCCGCCGTCGCGGTGCCGTCCGTGGGCCCGGTCCCGGTAGTGCTGTTTCCCGAGAGCCCATTGCGGTTGTTGTCGGCAATCGCAAGCAGATCAACGTGGCTGATGG
>DATJEA010000280.1:0-2681 GCA_035497095.1 Acetobacteraceae bacterium
GGCGGTTGGCGACGCGGGCCGGGTTGGTGGCGAAGCGCGGGTCGTCCAGCAGGTGCGCCACGCCGAAATTCTCGCAGAACCGCTTGAAGGTCGGGTCATTGCCGACCGACAGCACTATATGCCCGTCGGCGGTGGGAAACACCTGGTAGGGCACGATGTTCGGATGCTGGTTGCCCAGCCGGACCGGGTTCTCGCCGGTCGCCAGGTAGTTCATGCCCTGGTTGGCCAGCCAGGCGACATGGGTGTCGAGCATGCCGATATCCACCTGCTGGCCGTGCCCGGTCCGCTCACGGTGATGCAGCGCCGCCAGCAGGCCGATGCAGCCGTACAGCCCGGCGAACAGGTCGGCCACCGGCACGCCGACCTTCTGCGGCAGCCCGTCCGGCTCGCCGGTCAGGCTCATCACGCCGCCCATCGCCTGGATCAGGCTGTCATAGCCGGGGCGCGGCGCATACGGGCCGGTCTGGCCGAAGCCGGTGATCGAGCAATAGATCAGGCCGGGGAACTCGCCGTGCACCTGCTCGTAGCCCAGGCCATATTTGGCCAGCTGGCCGACCTTGAAATTCTCCACCAGCATGTCGCAATCGGCCAGCAGCTTGCGGATGATCGCCTGGCCCTCGGGGCTGGAGATATCCAGCGTCACCGAGCGCTTGTTGCGGTTGACGCCGATGAAATAGGCGCTCTCCGCGGTGCCCGGCATCACCGGCGGCGCGAAACCGCGAGTGTCGTCGCCGCTGCCGGGGCGCTCGATCTTGATCACCTCGGCGCCCAGATCGCCGAGCATCTGGGTGCAGGTCGGGCCGGCCAGCACGCGGGTCAGGTCCAGCACCCGCAGGCCCTTCAGTGGGCCGGTCGCCTCTTTCATCGTCATGCGCCTCAGTTCCCTCGGAAATTTCCCACCGCTTGCCCCTGCGGGCAAACAGCCATATGCCGAGCCTTATAGGTCTGCAACCGCGCGAAGGAAAATCCGATGCCAGACAATTCCGCTGCCGTCACGACCCCGCATGACCCCACCCTCGACGAGAAGGCGCTGGCCCGCGCATTGTCCGCCCGCCACTTCATCGGCGGCGCGCTGGTTGCCGCCCGCAGCGGCAAGACCTTCCCGGTGGTGAACCCGGCCACCGGCCAGCAGATCGCCACCGCCGCCCTGGGCGATGCCGCCGATGTGCAGGCCGCGGTGGAGAACGCCGCCACCGCGCAGAAGGAATGGGCCAAAATGCCGGCCCGCAAGCGCGGCGCGCTGGTCGCCTCCTGCGGCAACATCATCCGCGCCCATGTCGAGGAACTGGCGCGGCTGATCACGCTCGAAACCGGCAAGGCGCTGCGCACCGAGAGCCGGGTGGAAGCCAACACGGTCGCCGACATCCTGGAATTCTTCGGCGGCCTGGGCAGCGAACTGAAGGGCGAGAGCGTGCCGTTCGCGCCGGACGTGCTGAGCGTCACCGTGCGCGAGCCGCTCGGCGTGGTCGGCGCGATCATCCCGTGGAACGTGCCGATGCTGCTGATGGCGCTGAAGATCGCCCCGGCGCTGGTGGCCGGCAACACGGTGGTGGTGAAATCCGCCGAGGAAGCGCCGCTCGCCGTGCTGCGGATCTGCGAATTGATGGCCCGCGCGCTGCCGCCGGGCTGCTTCAACCTGCTGTCCGGCTTCGGCCCGGAATGCGGCGCGCCACTGGTCGCCCATCCGAAGGTGAAGAAGGTCACCTTCACCGGCAGCGTCGAGGTCGGCCGCATCGTCGCCAAGGGCGCGGCGGAGAAGCTGATCCCGGTGACGCTGGAACTCGGCGGCAAGTCGCCGATGATCATCTTCAGCGACTGCGACTTCGAGAAGACCGTCGCCGGCGCGGTCACCTCGATGCGCTTCACCCGCCAGGGGCAAAGCTGCACCGCGGCCAGCCGCATCTACGTCGAACGGCCGATCTTCGAGCGCTTCGTGGCGGCGATGGCGGCCAAGGTGGACGCCATGGTGATGGGCGACCCGCTGGACGAAAAGACCGATATCGGCACCATCATCAGCCCCGAGCAGTTCGCCAAGGTGGAGGGCTTCATCAAGGAGGGCCTGGCCACGCGCGGCGCCACCGGGCGCGCCTGCTCGGCGATGCCCTCCGACCCGGCGTTGAAGAAGGGCCTGTTCATCCGCCCGCATATCTTCACCGGCGTCGACAAGGACTCGCGGCTGGTGCAGCAGGAGATCTTCGGCCCGGTCACCTGCATCTTCCCGTTCGACGATGCCGAGGCGGTGCTGGAGGAGGCCAATGACAGCGAATACGGCCTCGCCGCCTCGATCTGGACCAACAACCTCAAGGTCGGCCTGTCGCTGGCGCATCGGGTGGAGGCCGGGCTGGTGCAGATCAACCAGAACCTGGTGGTGCAGGCCAACCTGTCCTATGGCGGCGTGAAAAGCTCCGGCCTGGGCAAGGAGGCCAGCCTGGAATCGATGCTGGAGCACTTCACCCACAAGAAGACCATCATGGTGAACTACGCCGGCTGAACCGGCGATGCGCGCGCGGCTGGCAGACTGCCGGCGCGCGCGCCATCTGCTTCGCGGTGCCGGCGGTCTGCGCCGCCGACTATACCGTCAATCACTTCTACCATGCCGGCGCGGAGGTCTGGGATTCCGGCTGGTTCGCCTTCCTCAGCACGCAGGCCACCGCCTGGCCGATGCCCAATCCGCCGGCGAT
>DATJEA010000281.1:0-3128 GCA_035497095.1 Acetobacteraceae bacterium
GTTCCGCTTCAAAACCGAGGCGGAGGTGATCAAGCTGGCCAACGACACCGAGTTCGGCCTGGCGGCGTATTTCTACTCGCGCGACGTGGGGCGCATCTTCCGCGTGGCCGAGGCGCTCGAATACGGCATGGTGGGGATCAACGAAGGCATCATCTCCACCGAAGTGGCCCCGTTCGGGGGGATGAAATCCTCCGGGCTGGGGCGCGAGGGGTCGCATCATGGGATCGAGGAATACCTCGAAGTGAAGTATCTCGCGCTCGGCGGGATCGGCACTTAAGCAAGATCGGGGGCTTTGCCTCGAACCCCCACCAAGGGCCGAGCCCTTGGAACTCATGTTTTAGAGGTCCAGGGGCTCGGCCCCTGGCAGGGTCCGGGGCAGCGCCCCGGCCTTCCTTTCTTCGGGAGTGCCATCATGGATTTTGATTTGTTCGTCATCGGCGGCGGCTCCGGCGGGGTCAGGTGCGCGCGGATCGCGGCGGGCCATGGTGCGCGTGTTGGCGTGGCCGAGGAGCGGTTCTGGGGCGGCACCTGCGTTAATGTGGGGTGCGTGCCGAAGAAGCTGATGGTGATGGCCAGCGAGTATGGCGCGGCGGCGGTTGATGCGCAGGGCTTCGGCTGGGACACGCAGCCGGGACAGCATCATTGGGCGGCGCTGATTGCGGCCAAGGATCGGGAGATCGGGCGGCTGAACGGCATTTATCGCAAGCTGATGGATGGCGCCGGCTGCACGGTGTTCGAGGCGCGGGCGGTGCTGCGCGACGCGCATACGCTGGAGGTGGGCGGCCGGACCGTGACGGCGGAGCGGATCGTGATCGCCACCGGCGGGCGGCCGGTGCGGCCGGAGTTTTCCGGCGGCGAGCACTGCATCGTCTCGGATGATGCGTTTTATCTGAAGGAGATGCCGAAGCGGATTGTTATTCTCGGTGGCGGGTATATCGCGGTGGAGTTTGCCGGGATTTTCGCCGGGCTGGGGGCGAAGGTCGATCTGGTGTTCCGCCAGCCTCTGCCGTTGCGCGGGTTCGATGCGGATCTGCGCACCGCGCTCGATGAGGCGCTGGTGGCGCAGGGAGTCAATGTGCACCGTGAGGCGACGATCGCGCGGGTGGAGAAGGACGGCGCGGGGACGCGGGCGGTACTGGCGGACGGCACGGTGATCGCCACCGACCTGGTGTTTTCGGCGATCGGGCGGACGCCGTATACCGAGGGGCTGGGGCTGGAGGTGGCCGGGGTGGCGGTGGATGGGTTCGGCGCGGTGGTGATCAACGAGGATCGCAGCACCAGCCAGCCGAACATCTATGCGCTGGGTGATGTGACCGACCGGCTGAATCTGACGCCGGTGGCGATCGCCGAGGGGCATTCGCTGGCCGATATGCTGTATGGGCCGGGGCCGCGCGAATGGGCGCTGGATAAGGTGGCGACGGCGGTGTTCTCCAGCCCGCCGATCGGCACGGTGGGGCTCTCCGAGGATGAGGCGGCGACGCGCGGGCCGGTCGATGTGTATGTCTCGCGATTCACGCCGATGCGGCACACGCTCTCCGGCCGGGCGCGCAAGACGATGATGAAACTGGTGGTGGATCAGCAGAGCCAGCGCGTGCTGGGGGCACATATGCTCGGCGAGGATGCACCGGAGATCGTGCAGGGGCTGTCGATCGCGATCAATGCCGGCGCGACCAAGCGGGATTTCGACCGCACGGTGGGGATTCATCCGACCGCGGCGGAGGAGTTCGTGACGATGCGCACGCGGACGCGGGTGGCGTTGCCGGCGGTGGATGCGGAGCGGGTGACGTCGGGGGTTGGAGGATAGGCGCCGTCTCGATCTGCGAAATGTGATCGCATGAGGCACGGCGTAGCGACTTCGGTCTGTGATAGAAATAAGTCACCGGGCGGGAGCGGTGGCGATGCTGAGTGGGCGGTTGGCGGGGCTGGGGGCGGTGGCCGGGGCGATTACCGCCGGGATCGGGGTGGCGTGCGGCGACGACCATATGCTGGATGCCTTTTACATCGCGCCGGGGCTGGTGTTCGGGCTGATCGTCGGCGGCGCGCTGTGGCGGGATCGGCTGCTGCCGGGGGCCAGGTGGCTGGGCTATGCGGTGGCGGCGGGGATGGCCAATGCGGTGGCTGTGCTGCTGGCGGTGCGCGGCGTGGACCCGGTGTTGCGGCTGGTCGGCAATGAGCATGTGGCGGTGGCGCTGATCGGGCTGGTGGCAGGCGCGGTCGGCGGCGGGCTGCTGGGGGTGGCGAGCCGGTGGTTGATCGGGGCGCGGCGCTGGGGCTGGGCGGCGGGCGTGGGCGGGCTGTTCGGGGTGCTGCTGCCGGTGCTGGTCGAGGGCGGGGCGCTGGGGGCGCTGGCGTTCTATGTGCTGTGGCAGGCGGGCTATGCGGCGGTGATACCGGCGACGCTGGCGGGGAGGCGGCGCTAACGGCTGCCTTGCAGTCGGGGGGTGGCGGCGACACATTGAAGGCAGGAGGGGCAGCCTGCATCATGATTGATCCGCGGAGCGCATTGGAGGCGATCGGGCAGTTGCCGGACGCCGAGATCGACATCGCCGATGCGGCGCTGCAACTGGCGCGGGTGGATACGCCCGGGGCGGACTGGGAAGCGGCGCGCGGCGAATTGTCGCTGCTGGCGCGCGAGGCGGTGGCGGCGGCCGAGGAGATCGGGCCGGAGGACCTGGCGGGGCAGGCGGTGGCGCTGCAACGGCTAGTAGTCGGCAGTCACGGCTATCAGGGCGACAGCGAGACTTATGACGATCCGGCCAATGCCAATCTGATCCGTGTTGTGGCGCGACGGCGGGGGCTGCCAGTGGCGCTCGGCGTGGTATGGCTGCATGCCGCGCAGGCCGCCGGGTGGGTGGCGCATGGGGTGGATTTCCCCGGCCATTTCCTGATCGCGGTGACCTGCCCTGGGCAGCAGGTGGTGCTGGACGTGTTCGATGGCGGGCGGTCCCTGGATGCGCAGGCGCTGCGGGCGCTGGTGAAGACGTTCGAGGGGCCGCAGGCGGAGTTGCGGCCGGGGCTGTTGCGGGCGATGGGCAACCGAGCGGTGCTGCTGCGGTTGCAGAACAACATCAAGCTGCGGCGGCTGCGGGCGGGCGACCTGGCCGGGGCGCTGGCCTGCACCGAGGACA
>DATJEA010000282.1:0-2075 GCA_035497095.1 Acetobacteraceae bacterium
GCCGGCCCGATCGCCGCCTCGATTTCCCAGCCAGCCGCGTCGCGCACCCCCGGCCCGGAATAGCGATCGGCAATCCCCACCTCGACCAGCCGCCCGCCGGCCACCATCAGCGCCCGGTCGTACATGTTGCGCTGGCTGCGCACCACGACGAACTCCCGCCTGCCGTCCATCACCTCCGGCAACGCGTTGATCCTCACCGGATCCAGCCCCGCAAGGCAGGCCGCCGCCCCCAGCAGCACCGCCGCCGAAGCACCGGCGGTGGCAATCCCCGCCTCGGCCCCGGTCGCTGCGCGAATTTCCCGACACGCGGCGGCCTGCATCTGCACCATGTCCACACAGGCCAGCGACGCCTCGCGCATCGCCTGCATCACTTCCGGCGCCATCCTTCCGCCCGACAGGCGGGTGACCGTGCCGCAGGCGTTGATCAGCGTCGGGATGCCCAGGGTTTCGTAGATCAAGGAAGGTCTTCTTTTTGTGAACAGGAAGAAGCAAACAAACTTTTTATTCCCTGGCTTGGGGGCAACAACCTGCTCATGCTGCTCTTGCCATCTGCTTGCCGCGCAGCATGTCGGCGCATTTCTCGCCGATCATGATGCACGCGGCATTGGTGTTGCCGGAAACCAGCGTCGGCATGATCGAGCCGTCCGCCACCCTGAGCCCTTCGATGCCATGCACCCGCAACTGATCATCCACCACCGCCATAGTATCGTGTCCCATCTTGGCGGTGCCGATTGGGTGATAGATCGTGCCACCATAGGCGCGGGCATAATCCAGCCACTCGGCATCGCTCTGCACCGCCGGCCCCGGCAGATACTCGCTTTCGATAAAGCGCTGCATCACCGGCTGCTCGCCGATCCGCCGCCCCAGCTTCAGCCCGGCGATCAGCGTCGCGCGGTCCAGTTCGGTCGAGAGATAATTCGGATGGATCGCCGGCGGCGCCTTCGGATCGGTGGATTTCAGCAGGATCTCGCCGCGACTCTCCGGCCGCAACTGGCATACATTCTGCGTGAACCCGGAGAACTTGTGCAGCCCCTCCGAAGGCCGATCAGCCGAGAAACCGATGAAATGGAACTGCACATCCGGCGAGGCCAATTCGGGCCGCGTCCTGGTGAAAATCCCCACCTGGCCGGCGCTGGCGGTGAGCGGCCCGCCGCGGGTCAGCAGATACTGCAACCCCATCTTGGCCATACGGAAATTGCTCATCATGATGTCGTTGACGGTGATCGGCTGGGTGCATTTATAGACGAACCGCACCTGGTAATGATCCTGCAGGTTGCGCCCCACCCCCGGCAGGTCCTGCGTCACCGCCACCCCCATATCGGTCAGATGCTGCGCCGGCCCGATCCCCGACAGCATCAGCAATTGCGGCGAGTTCACCGCCCCGCCGCACAGAATCACCTCGCGCGTCGCCTGCACCGTGGCGCTCTGCCCGCCCTGCTCGAACGCCACCCCCACCGCCCGCTTGCCGGCGAACAGCACCCGCTGCGCCAGCGCATGGGTGATCACCCGGAGATTCGGCCGCTTCATCGCAGGCCGCAGGAACGCCCGCGCCGCCGAGCAGCGCCGGCCGCCGCGGATGGTGGTCTGGTAGTAGCCCATCCTCTTCTACCGATGACCGTTATAGTCGTCGTTGCGCGGAATGCCGATCTCGGTCGCCGCCTGCATATAGGCTTCCGACAACGGGTTCGGGTCGTTGAAATCGGTGACCGTCAGCGCCCCGTCATGCCCGTGCAGCCCATCGGCATCACTGCCGATCCGCCCCTCGGAGCGCTTGAAATACGGCAGCACATCGTCGAACGCCCAGCCGACATTGCCCGACTGCCGCCACTGGTCGTAATCCGCCGGCTGGCCGCGCACATACAGCAGCCCGTTGATGCTCGACGAGCCGCCCAGCACCTTGCCGCGCGGCCAGAATATCTTGCGCCCGCCCAGGCCGGGGTCCGGTTCGGTTTCATAGCACCAGTTCACCCCGGGGTCGGCGATGGTCTTGCCGTAGCCGATCGGGATATGGATCCAGATGTTGCGGTCCGGCCCTCCGGCCTCGAGCACCACCACCTTCACCGCGGGGTCCTCGC
>DATJEA010000283.1:0-8042 GCA_035497095.1 Acetobacteraceae bacterium
GATCTCCTCCGGGCCGGCCGCGAGGCCGACCGAGCCGGCGAGATGCTTGCGCGGCGGCAACGGGTTGCAGCACATCTGATGCGAGGCTTCGGTCATGCCGTAGGCCTCGATCACCGGCACGCCGAAGGCTTCCTCCATGGCGGTCATCACCTGCGGCGGCAGGCTGGAGGAGGAGGAGCGGATGAAGCGCAGCCGGCTCGCCTCGATCACCGCCTTGTTGCGCCCGGCCAACCCGAGGATCGCCTGATGCATGGTCGGCACCGCGGTGTACCAAGTGGGTTTGGCGTCGCCGAACCAGGTGAAGAAGCGGAAGGCGTTGAAGCCTGGCGTGCAGACTGTCGAGGCGCCGGCGGCCATCGAGGACAGCACGGCGGCGATCAGCCCGTGGATGTGGAACAGCGGCATGATGTTGAGGCAGGTATCGGCCGGCGTCAGCGCCAGCGTCTCGCCGATGTGATAGGCCGAGGCGGTGACGTTGATGTGGCGCAGCGGCACGATCTTCGGGCGCGAGGTGGTGCCGGAGGTGTGCAGCACCAGCGCCACGTCCTGCGCCTCGGCCGGGCCGGGATGCGCGGGCGTGCCGGTGAGCGGCTGCTCGGGCACCAGGGTGAAGGCGCCGGCGGCGGAGGCGTCGGGCACCAGTTCGATCACCGGGATGTTGTGCGCGGCGGCAACCTCGCGCGCCGGGCTGTCCATGCCGCGCAGGATGACCAGGGCGCGGGCATGCAGGTCGGAGAGGTAGAACTCGAATTCGTCGCGGCGATAGCCGGGGTTCAGCGGCGCGGTGGTGGCGGCGCAGGCGACCGACAGGAAGCTGGTGGCCATTTCCGGGCCGTTCGGCAGCACGATCGCCACCCGGTCGTTACGACCGATGCCCATGCGGTTGAGGTCGGACACGGTGCGGCTGGTGAGCGCCCGCAGCGCGCCATGGGTCAGCCAGGGGCGGGCGCCCTCCAGGCTCTGCGGCATGCCGATCGCCGGTGCGTCATCGGCACCTCGCGCCAGCGCTCCGGCGACTGTGTCGGCGGCATAAACGGTCATGGCGGCCTCCCCCTCATCGTTGTCCGGTGATGGCATAGCCTTTCGGCGGCCGATGGTGAAGGGTTCCCCTCGGCGCGGCTGGGTTGCTACCGTGCCGGATGCTTGGGAACACGCGAGTCGCGGCCGCTGGGCGGGTCGCCGGAATCGATGAGGTCGGGCGCGGGCCGCTGGCCGGGCCGGTGCTGGCCGCCGCCGTGGTGCTGCCCCGGCCGGTGCCGCCGGCGCTGCTGGTGCTGCTCGACGATTCCAAGAAGTTGCGGCCGGCGGCGCGCGAGGCGGCGTTTGCCGCGTTGCGCGCCACGCCTGGGGTGGAGATCGGCGTCGGCGCCGCCTCGGTTGCCGAGATTCTGGCGCTGAACATCCTCGGCGCCAGCCTGCTGGCGATGCGCCGCGCGGTGCTGCGGCTGCCGGCCGTGCCCAGTCTCGCACTGGTGGATGGTAACCGGCCGCCTTCGCTGCCCTGCGCGGTGCGCTGCATCGTCGGCGGCGACGGGCTGGAGCCGGCGATCGCCGCCGCCTCGATCATCGCCAAGGTGCTGCGCGACCGGGCGATGCTGCTGCTGGACCGGCGGCATCCCGGCTATGGCTGGGCGGAGAATGCCGGTTACGGCACCGCGGTGCATCGCGCCGGGCTGCATCGCCTGGGGCTCACCGCGCATCACCGCATCGGATTCGGGACCGTCCGGCGCATGGTTTTGGCCAATATCAATGTTGACGCGGTCACGGTTGACGTGGCCTGAGAACACTCGTCACGATCGCTTCCATGTTTCGGAGTTCGCATCATCGCCGTGGAGAGTGTCTGGGAACTGCCGCTGGATCAGGTGTTGCTCGGCGATGCGGTGCGCATGATGCGCATGCTGCCGGACGGCGGGGTCCACTGTGTGTTCGCCGACCCGCCGTACAACCTGCAACTGCGCGGCGAGTTGCGCCGCCCGGATGACAGCCTGGTGGACGGGGTGGATGACGACTGGGACCGGTTTACCGATTTTGCCGCCTATGACGCCTTCACCCGCGAATGGCTGGGCGAATGCCGCCGGCTGCTGCGCCCGGACGGCACGCTGTGGGTGATCGGCAGCTACCACAACATCTTTCGCATCGGCGCGATTTTGCAGGAGATGGGGTTCTGGATCCTGAACGACGTGGTGTGGCGCAAGGCCAATCCGATGCCGAATTTCCGCGGCCGGCGGTTCACCAACGCGCATGAGACGATGATCTGGGCGGCACGCGCGCAGGGCAGCCGCTACCGCTTCAACTACCAGGCGATGAAGGCGCTGAACGACGATGTGCAGATGCGCAGCGACTGGTTCATCCCGCTCTGCACCGGCGCCGAGCGGCTGCGCAACGAGCATGGGCTGAAGCTGCATCCGACGCAGAAGCCGGAGGCGCTGCTGCACCGGGTGCTGGTCTCCTCCACCCATCCCGGCGACGTGGTGCTGGACCCGTTTTCCGGCACCGGCACCACGGCGGTGGTGGCCAAGCGGCTGGGACGGCATTTTATCGGCATCGAGCGGCATCCGGCTTATGTGGAGGCAGCACTCGGCCGCCTCGCCCGCACGGAAGTCGCTTCGTCCGAGAGCATGGCGGTGACGCCGGGCCGGCGCGAAATTCCACGCGTGCCGTTCGGCGGCCTGGTGGAGCGCGGCGTGCTGCCGCCCGGCACCGTGCTGACCGACCGGACGCGGCGGGTGCAGGCGGTGGTGGCGGCCGACGGGTCGATCCGTGCCGGCGCGTTGCAAGGCTCGATCCACAAGATCGGCGCCGCGGTGCAGAACGCGCCCTCGTGCAACGGCTGGACGTTCTGGCATTTCGAGCGTGACGGCGAATGGCTGGCGATCGACGTGCTCCGCCAGGGTGCGGCGGAGTAGCACCACGGGAGGCGCGCCGGCAGCGCGCCGCGACCGCGCCATGGGTGCGCCATCAGTGCGCCATTCGCCTCGCGCGGGTACCGGTACGCGCCATCCGCTGGGCGCCTGGAGGCGCCATCGGAGGGCGCGGGGTACTCTGCTTCCACCCGACGTGCCTGCGCCCCAGATACCACGAAATAGGAAAATAGTCAAGATTTGCGCATGACCATTAATGGATCGCACCATTCCTACCGTGCCGTCATCGCCGCGCCCGGCGTGGCGGCGCTGCTGGTCGCGATCCTGCTGGCGCGGCTCGCCGGGCGCATGCTGTCACTGGCGATCGTGCTCTACGCGCTCGGCCGCTTCGCGTCGCCGGCGCTGGCCGGCTGGCTGAGCTTCGCGCTGGTGGCGCCGGGGCTGGTGGTCAGCCCGGTGGCCGGCGCGCTGCTGGACCGCATCGGCGCCGGCTGGGCGGTGGCGCTGGACATGGCAGCCAGCGCGGCCGTTCTGCTGGCGCTGGTCGGTTGCGACCTGCTGGGCTGGGCCAGCCCTGGCAGCCTGTTCGCGCTGGTGGCGCTGTTCTCGCTGACCAGCCCGCTCGGCACCGCCGGGGTGCGCACGCTGCTTCCGCAACTGGTGCCGCCGGCGGCGCTGGATCGGGCGAATGCGCTGGATACTGCGATCTATGCCGCGGTGGACGTGGTGGGGCCGGCGCTGGCCGGGTTGCTGGTGGCCTTGGCCGGGCCGGAGGCGGCGCTGACGGTGATCGCCGGGGCCTTCGCCACCGCCGCACTGTGCATCGCCCGGCTGCGCCATCCGCCGATGCCGCGGCCGCGCGGTGGGTCGCTGCTGGCGCAGGCCTGGGAGGGGCTCTGCCTGGTGCTGCGGCAGCCCACGCTGCGCGGGCTGGCGGTGTCCTATGCGCTCTACCAGGCCAGTTGGGGCATTCTGATGGTGGTGGTGCCGGTGTTCGCGCTCCGGCATTTTTCGGCGCAGAGCAGCGATCTGGCGACCGGGCTGCTATGGACCTGCGCCGGCCTGGCCGGTGGCGTCGGGGCGCTGCTGGCCGGCCGGCTGCGTACCACCGGGCGGGAGCGGGCGGTGATGGCGGGAGGCATGCTGCTGACTGCGCTGGCGGTCTGGCCGGTGGCGGCGCTGTTCGGGCTGGGCGGGCTGGTGGCGGGGCTGATGCTGGCCGGCTTCGTCGCCGGGCCGATCGATGTCGGTCTGCTGACGCTGCGGCAGCGCCGGACCGACCCGCGCCAGTTCGGCCGGGTGTTCGCGGTTTCGATCAGCCTGAATATCGCCGGCTTCCCGCTCGGCGCGGCGCTCGGCGGGGTGCTGATCGGCCAGTCACTGACGGTGGCTTTCGTCGTCGCCGGGCTGGTCTCGCTGCTGGGGGCGCTGGCGACGCTGGCGATCCCACGGGAGCCGGCGCCCGCCGGTCAGTAGACCACCACGCTGCGGATGCTTTCGCCGCGGCGCATCAGGTCGAAACCCTCGTTGATCCGCTCGAACGGCAGCACATGGGTGATCAGGTCGTCGATGTTGATACGGCCTTCCATGTACCAGTCGACGATGCGCGGCACATCGGTGCGGCCGCGGGCGCCGCCGAACGCGGTGCCCATCCAGCTTCGCCCGGTGACCAGTTGGAACGGCCTGGTGCTGATCTCCTGCCCGGCGCCGGCGACGCCGATCACGATGCTCTTGCCCCAGCCGCGATGCGCGCATTCCAGCGCCTGGCGCATCAGCGTGGTGTTGCCGACGCATTCGAAGCTGTAATCGGCGCCACCCTTGGTGAGATCGACCAGATAGGGCACCAGGTCGCCCTCGACCTCCTTCGGGTTGACGAAATCGGTCATGCCGAATTTTTCCGCCATCGTCCGGCGGCCTGGGTTGATGTCCACGCCGACGATCTGCTCGGCGCCGACCATGCGCAGGCCCTGGATCACGTTCAGCCCGATGCCGCCGAGGCCGAACACCACCGCGCGGCAGCCCAGCTCGGCCTTCGCCGTGTTGATCACCGCGCCGATGCCGGTGGTGACGCCGCAGCCGATGTAGCAGACCTTGTCGAACGGCGCATCGGGGCGGATTTTCGCCAGCGCGATCTCCGGCAGCACGGTGTGGTTGGCGAAGGTGGAGGTGCCCATGTAGTGGAATACCGGCTGGCCGTCGCAGGAGAACCGGCTGCTGCCATCCGGCATCACGCCGCGGCCCTGGGTGGCGCGGATCGCCACGCAGAGATTGGTCTTGCGGCTGAGGCAATATTCGCATTGCCGGCATTCCGGCGTGTACAGCGGGATGACGTGATCGCCCGGCTTCAGACTGGTGACGCCCTTACCGATTTCCACCACCACCCCGGCGCCCTCATGGCCAAGGATGGCCGGGAAGATCCCTTCCGGGTCGGCGCCGGACAGGGTGAATTCATCGGTGTGGCAGATGCCGGTGGCCTTGATCTCCACCAGCACCTCGCCCTCGCGCGGACCCTCCAGGTCAACGGTTTCCAGGCTGAGCGGTGCCCCCGCCTGGCGGGCGACGGCGGCGCGGGTTTTCATCTTCTGGCTCCTGTCTGCAACCCCGGCATGGTGCTTGGTCGGGGACAGCGGATCAAGCCGTGTTGTGCCGATCGCCGGCCGAACCGTCACCCGTGGCCGGACACCGGCAGCGCGCTCCAGCCGCCGAGGCGGACCACGGCGGCGAGCAGGCGCAGTGCCTCGGGGCCGCCGCAATCGGCGATCGCGCCGCTTTCCATCTCACCGGCCAGCACTTCGGCCTGGCCGGCGATGGTTTCCGCCGCCTGCCTCAGGGTCGCCGGATTCAGCGGATCATCCGCCGCGTCATTGAAATCGCCATGCATCGCCGAGACGTCCCGCTCTGGCCATTTTGGCGTGTTCATGCCGCAAGAGGTTGGCGCGGTCCGGGCCGAGGATAGCGTCGGGTGATTAACCAGGCGTTGCCAGGCGGTTCAGACGAAGCGCACCGAGACCGCCGGGCCGAGCCCATCGAATTCGACCTCTGCCATGCCCGGCCCGTCCAGCCAGATCGGCGGTGTCACGCTGCCCAGCATCACCACCTGCCCGGCGCGCAGGCCGCCGAACACGCGGGCGACGTTGGAGCCGGCCAGCCAGGCGAGCGCCGCCATCGGATGGCCCAGCAGGTCGGCGCCCTTGCCCTCGGCGCGCAGCACGCCATCGACGCTGATGCGGCCGGTGACGGCGGCAAGGTCCAGCGTGCGCCATCCCTCGGCCGGGGCGCCGAGCACAGCGGCGGCGTGATAGACCTGATCGGCGATCAGCGTCGGAGTGCCGAGGGCCTTGAGATCGCCGGCCGGCGGCGTGCCGTAGCGATTGTCCACCACCTCGATGGCGGCGAACGCGGTCTCCACCGCGACGGCCGCCTGGGCGGCATCATACGCACCGGGCGGCAGGTCGCGCGCCAGGCGCACGCCGATCTCGCATTCCACGCCGGGGCCGCGAAATGCCGACCAAGGCAGCACGACGCCGGATGCATGAATCCCGGCCTGCGGCATGAAACCGCCGGCCGGGCCGGACAGGCCGAGATAGGCCTGCATCCGCGCCGCGGTGGCGCCGATCTTGAATCCGGCCGGCGGGAAGGCGGCCATCAGCCGCGCCAGCGCCAGCTGCACCGCGGCCCCCTCGTCCTCGGTGGAGGGTGCCAACTCCGCCGGCAGCGGGCCGGCCGGTTTGCCGGCGCGACGATGCGCCAGCAGGAGTTCGGCGGCGCGTTCGATGGTCGCGTTCATGAGCGGCGCGCGATTTCGTACAGCGCCACCGCGGCGGCGGCCGACACGTTCAGGCTTTCCATCAATTCCCCCGCCCCCGGCATGGCGATGCCGGCCAGTTCGTCACAGGTCTCGCGGGTGAGCCGGCGCATGCCCTCGCCCTCGCTGCCCAGCACCAGCGCCACCCGGCGTTGCGCCAGGGCTGGGCCGGAGAGCGGCGCGCCGCGCGCATCGAGCCCGACGATCCACAGTCCGGCCGCGCGCAGCGCCACCAGCGTGCGGGCGATATTGACCGCGCGCAGCATCGGCACCGTCTCCAGCGCGCCCGAGGCGGCCTTGGCCAGTGCCCCGGTCTCCTCCGGTGCATTGCGGTCCTGGGTGATCACCGCGGCGACCCGGAAGGCGGCGGCGCAGCGCAGAATGGCGCCCACGTTGCGCGGGTCGGACACCTGGTCCAGCACGAGCACCGGCCCGGAGCGCTCCAGCGCCTGTTGCAGCGACGGCGATGGCAGCGGATCGACCAGGAGTGCCGCGCCCTGATGCACGACGGTATGGCCGAGCAACTGGTCCAGCCTGGCGCGGTCGGCGCGTTCCGGGGCAATCGGCCAGGCCTGACGAATCGCCAGCGCCACCTGCGCCTCGGCCTCCTCGGTCAGCATCAGCCGGCGCAGCCGTCGCGCCGGGTTGGCCAGCGCCGCCGCCACGGCATGGGTGCCGTACAGCCAGACGGTGCCACGCGGTGCCTCGGTGCCACCGGCGCGCGGCGGTGTCGGCGGGCGCGGCTCGGTGCGGCGTGGCGGCTCCGGCCGCTCCCGATGCGGTTTGTCGGCCGGCGTCGGCAGGCGCAACGCATCCGGCCGGTCGTGTGCCGCCTCCACGGCCGGGCGACGCTCGGGTTGCTGCCGTTCGCCGTGGAAACGCTCGCCGTTCGGCCGCGGCCCCTTGCTGCGGTCCGGCGGCGGGCGGCGCGCCTGGCCGCCATGCGGCTTCGCTCCGGCGGCGCCGGTACGGCTGCGATTGGGGCCGTCGCCGCCATGCGGGCGAGGGCCTCCCGGGGTGCGGCTGCCGGAGCCGTATTTGCTGGGCGGTTTCATGCTACGGTATCCTATAGCGGTCCGCCGCGGCGCCGACAAACGTCTGGCGCGCAGTGCTTCGTTGACAAGCGCCGCAGGATCGCAATAGTGCGCGCCGTTGCGACCGCCGGGGCGAGACTTCCAGGCGCGAGGAGGGGTGCCCGAGTGGCTAAAGGGGGCGGACTGTAAATCCGCTGGCGCACGCCTACGTTGGTTCGAATCCAACCCCCTCCACCATTCCGCAAGCGATCGGGGCGCCGCAAAGCCGTGCCGAGGCGGGTGTAGCTCAATGGTAGAGTCCCAGCCTTCCAAGCTGGCTGTGCGGGTTCGATTCCCGTCACC
>DATJEA010000284.1:0-2467 GCA_035497095.1 Acetobacteraceae bacterium
TGATCCTAATCACCGACGCCGCCACCGCGACCATCCGCCGGCGCGCCAGCCAGGCCGGCGTTCGCCATATCGTCGAGAAGCCGCTGCTCGACAGCGCGCTGATCGAAAGCCTCACCGACATCCTCGGCAGCCGGCCGGCCGGCCGGGTACGGAAAACCCCGTAGCACATAACCCAATATCGCGCCCGGCCGCGTTGCCGCTAGACATGCTCAGCCAGAGCATCGAAGGAACGCCCCCATGTTCGCATCGCATGTCGTATCGCCCGTCGCATCGCATGCCGTATCGCATGCCGTATCGGCCCCTGCGCCGGCCGCGCCGCGCCCCGGCGCCTGGGAAGCCGGCTCCTCCGTCACCGGCCCGGTGCTGCATTTCGTCCAGGGCCGCGAGATCTACGCCGAGGGCGACGAGGCGATATCCTTCTTCCAGCTCGTCCGCGGCGTGGTGCGGATCTGCAGCTTTCTCAGCGACGGCCGGCGCCGGATCGACGGCTTTCGCGCCGCCGGCGACATCTTCGGCTTCGAGCTCGGCAGCACCCACCGGCTGTCCGCCGAGGCGGTCTGCGACTGCACGCTGATCGCCTATCGCCGCCGCAGCATGGAGAGCCTCGCGGCAGGCAATGCGGCGCTGTCCCGGCAACTGCTCGCCCATGCCATGCACGACATGGCGCGCGCGCAGGACCACGCGCTGCTGCTGTGGCGCAGGAGCGCGGCCGAGAAGGTCGCCGGCTTCCTGCTCGAATGGGCGGAGCACGCGCCGGACCGCGAAACCATCACGCTGGCGATGACCCGCCAGGACATCGCCGATTATCTCGGCCTCACCATCGAAACCATCTCGCGCACCCTGTCGCAACTGGAACGCGACGCGGTGATCGAGCTGGTAACGCTGCGCCAGCTTCGCATCCGCAACCCCGGCGCCCTGCGCGCGCTCAGCGCCTGAGCCCCGCCTGCCGCTTGCGCCGCCCGGCCAGGAACGCCGCCATGCGCTCGGCCGGTTCGCTGCTCGCCCAGCTTGCCGCGAAGCAGCCGATCCCGGCCTCGATCGCCGCCTTCGGGGTCAGCTCCTCCCACTGCGCCAGCAGCGCCTTCTGCTGGCGCAGCGCGTTCGGGCCGCAGGCCAGCATGTCGCCCAGCAGCCGGTCGATCGCCTGATCCAGCGCGTCCTCGGCGGCCACCTCCTCCACCAGCCCCCAGGCCAGCGCGGTCGGCGCGTCGATGGTCTCGCCGGTCAGCAGCAGCCGCCTGGTCCGCCCCCAGCCGATCAGCATCGGCAGCAGCGCCGCCTCGATCACGCTCGGGATGCCGACCCGCACCTCCGGCATGCCCATCTTCGCCCCAACGCTCGCCACCCGCAGGTCGCAGGCCGCGGCGATCTCCAGCCCGGCGCCCAGCGCATAGCCCTGCATCCGCGCGATCACCGGCACCGGCAGGGCGCGGATCGCCGCGCAGGCCTGGTGCAGCGTGGTGATGAACTGCCGCGCCCGCGCCGCGTCCAGCACCGCCATCTCGTTGATATCGGCGCCGCCGATGAACGCCCGCTCGCCCTCGCCGCGCAGCACCACGGCGCGCAGCCCCGGCGTGCCGGCCAGCCCGCCCAGTGCGGCGGTCAGCATCCGCGTGGTGGTACTGCCCAGGATGTTCAGCTTGGCGGCGTTGCACACGCTCACCACCGCCACCGCCCCGCCATCGCGCTGCTCGATCCGCGTCTCGACCCGTGCCGCCATCCGTAACGTCTCCCCCGGCGGCTGGACATTTGCGCCGCATCGCCCAAATCTAGCCTTAGAGTGAGGAGAACGAAAATGCCTGCAACCGAAACCGCAACCCTGGCCGGCGGCTGCTTCTGGTGCCTGGAAGCGGTGTATCTGGGCCTGCGCGGCGTCAGCGCGGTGAAATCCGGCTATTCCGGCGGCCACGTCGCCAACCCGACCTACGAACAGGTCTGCGGCAAACAGACCGGCCACGCCGAAGTGGTGCAGATCAGCTTCGACCCGGCCGAACTCAGCTACGACGACCTGCTGCGGGTGTTCTTCACCATCCACGACCCCACCACGCTGAACCGCCAGGGCAACGATGTCGGCGAACAATACCGCTCGGCGATCTTCACCCATTCCGACGCCCAGCGCCAGGCCGCCGAACGCATGATCAAGGAGATCACCGAGGCCAATATCTGGAACGGCAAGCCGGTCACCACCATCCAGCCGCTGGAAAAGTTCTGGCCGGCCGAACTCGAACACGACGACTACTACAACCGCAACCCGAACACCGGCTACTGCCGCGCCGTGGTGGCGCCGAAGGTGCTGAAATTCCGCCAGCACTTCGCCGACCGGGTGAAGGCGTCAACCGCCGGCTGAGGCCGGCGGCGGTGGCCAGCCGTGCCCCAGCCATGCCAACGTGTGTCTTGACAATATTCCTACGAAGCGGTAAGAAAGAATACCCAGACAGTCTGCACCCCAAGGGGCAAAAGCCGCACC
>DATJEA010000285.1:0-2674 GCA_035497095.1 Acetobacteraceae bacterium
GCCAAGCCGCAATTGCCGAAATCCGGCGCGCTGGCGCTGCTGCTGGAGCAGGACGCCGCCGCGAGCCCGATGCTGGCGGCCGCCGATGCGGCGACCGGCGGTGCGGTGTCGCGCGCGCTCGCCGCCGCCGAGTTCACCGGCAAGCGCGGCCAGACCGCCACCGTGCTGGCGCCGGGCGCCGGGCTCAACCGGGTGGTGGCGATCGGCCTGGGCAAGCTGGCCGACCTCGCCGACCGCCACGCCGAAGCCGCCGGCGGCAGGCTCGCCGCCGCCCTGGCCCGCGAGCCCTCCGCCAGCGTCGCCACCGACGGACTGACCGGGCCGCAGGCCGCCAGCGTGGCGCTGGGCGCGGTGCTGCGCGGCTACCGCTTCGACCGCTACCGCACCAAGGAGCCCGCCGCCGACAAGCCGAAGCTGGCCAAGCTGGCGATGCTGACCGCCGACGCCGGCGGCGCCAAATCCGCCTGGGCCGGGTTGCAGGCGGTGGCCGAGGGCGTGTTCGTCTCCCGCGACCTGGTCAGCGAGCCGCCCAACGTGCTGACACCGGCCGAGCTGGCCGAACGCTGCCGCAAGCTCAGCAGCCTCGGGCTGAAGGTGGAGGTGTTCGGGCCGAAGGACATGGCCAAGCTCGGCTTCGGCGCGCTGCTGGGCGTGGCGCAGGGCAGCGCCTGCGAGCCGCGCATGGTGGTGATGCGCTGGAACGGCTCCGGTGCGAAGGGCCGGAAGGCCGGCAAGCCGCTGGCCTTCGTCGGCAAGGGCGTCACCTTCGACACCGGTGGCATCTCGATCAAGCCGGCCGGCGGCATGGAGGACATGAAGTGGGACATGGCCGGCGCCGGCACGGTGATCGGGCTGATGGCGGCGCTCGCCGGCCGCCGCGCCAAGGTGGACGCGGTCGGGCTGGTCGGGCTGGTGGAGAACATGCCCTCCGGCACCGCGCAACGGCCCGGCGACGTGGTGACGACCTATTCCGGCCAGACCGTCGAGGTGATCAACACCGACGCCGAGGGAAGGCTGGTGCTGGCCGATGTGCTTTGGTACTGCCAGCAGAAATTCGATCCGCGCTTCATGATCGACCTCGCCACCCTCACCGGCGCGATCATCGTCGCCCTCGGGCATGAATACGCCGGCTTTTTCAGCAATGACGACGAACTCGCCACCCAACTGCACGCCGCCGGCACCGCCAGCGGCGAGAAAGTGTGGCGGATGCCGCTCGATGACGCCTACGACAAGCTGCTGCGCAGCGAGATCGCCGACATGAAAAACATCGGCGGCCGTCCAGCCGGCTCGATCAGCGCGGCGCAGTTCGTGCAGCGTTTCGTCAACGGCAAGCCCTGGGCGCATCTCGATATCGCCGGCATGGCCTGGAGCAGCAAGGACGCGCCGACCACGCCGAAGGGTGCCACCGCGTTCGGCGTGCGGCTGCTGGACCGGCTGGTGGCCGAGCACTACGAAGGATAAGGAAGGTCTTCTTTTTGTGAACAAAAAGAAGCAAAAAAACTTTTCATCCATTGGCGTCCGGACGATCGTCCGGACGCCAATGGATGAAGTTTTTTGCGCGCTTTTTTTCAAAAAAGCGCTGCTTCCTTCCTGATGGCCGAGATCGGTTTCTACCACCTGACCCGCAGCACCGCCGACCAGGCGCTGCCGGCGCTGCTCGGCCGCACGCTGGAGGCCGGGCAGCGGGCGATGGTGCTGTGTGGCGATCCGGAGCGGGTGGCGGCGCTGGACACCGCGTTGTGGCTGTGCCCGAAGCCGGACTGGCTGCCGCACGGCACCGAGGCCAGCGGCGATGCCGCGTTGCAGCCGATCTGGCTTACCGCCGAGGACGCCGCGGCGCCGAACGGGGCGCGCTTCCTGTTTCTGCTGGATAGCGCCGGCAGCGCGCATCTGGCGGCGTATGACCGGGTGTTCGACCTGTTCGATGGCCGCGATGAGGCGGCGCTGGCCTCAGCGCGGCGGCGCTGGTCGGCGGCCAAGGCGGCCGGGCACACGCTGGTCTACTGGCAGCAGACCGATCGGGGCTGGCAGAAGAAGGCTTAGGGTGCGGTGTTGTCGCTGCTGTACACCACGATTTCCCAATTGGTGTCGCTGTTCAGGTTCATCGCGCTGCCGACCCTGAAACCGCCAACCGCGCTGAAGGTGTGCACGCAGAGCCGGTCCTCGCCCTCGGTGATGTCACAGGAGGACAGCGTGACCGCGCCATCCTCGGGCGCGAAGCCGAAGGCCCAGAGGTCGGAGTTGTACCACTGGCTGCCGTTCACCGTGTGCGTATTGGAGGTGTTGGCGCCGGTGTCGGTCAGCGCGTCGGCCTTCGGTGCCGCCGCCAGCACGGCATAGGTGTCGCTGCCCCGCTGGTGGCCGGCGACCAGCAACTGGCTGCCGGGGCAATTGGCCAGGGTGGCGGCGGCGTCGATGCCGAATGGCGAGCCGATGCTGGCGGTGTAGCAGGCGGTCCAGCCGCCGGCCAGCACGGTGGCAACCGGCACGTTCAGTTGCGGCCCGGTAGGATAATAGGGCGCGGCCCAGGCCGGCATGCCAAGCCCGCCGATCAGCACCGCGAGCAGGGCCGGGAACCGGACAGATGCCATCATGATGCAACGCACCTCGTGCTGTAAGTAATTTGGCAGCGTCGCCATCGCAAAGACAAGGATTCCGGCAAGATGTATTGCAC
>DATJEA010000286.1:0-4164 GCA_035497095.1 Acetobacteraceae bacterium
GTGGTGAAGAACAATTCCTCGGCGCGGGCCAGCGTGGCGGCGTCCATGCCGATGCCGGTGTCTCGCACCCTCACCCCCAGATAGCGGCCCGGCGGCAACCGCGCCGGCGGCGGCGCGATGCCGGCGTTGATGGTGATGTCGCCGCCGGCTGGCATCGCGTCGCGGGCGTTGGCGATCAGGTTGATCAGCACCGATTCGCATTCCGCGGTGTTGCCGCGGGCGCGCGGCAGGTCCGGCGCGAGGTCCAGCCGCAACCGGTGCCGGCTGCCCAGCGCCCCGGCCATCAGCGCCTCGACCGCGCGCAGCGCCGCCGCAATATCGATCGCCGTGCCGCCTGCCTCGGCATCCGGCGCCGCGGCAGGGTCTCGCCTGGTATGATCCAGCATGCGCCGGGTCAGCGCGATGCCGCGCTCGCTCGCCGCGACCACCAGCGCGGCGCTGTGATGGGCGCGGCTGCGGTCGTCGGTTTCGTGCAGCAGCAACTCGCCGTTGAGCACGATCGTTTGCAGCAGGTTGTTGAAATCATGTGCGACACCGGCCGCGAGTTGGCCGAGCGAGGCGACCTGTTCGGTTTGCCGCAGGCGGGCTTCCAGTTCGGCGCGCTGCTGCGCTTCGGCCCGGCCGGCCTCGGCGGCCTCGGTGCGGAAGCGCAGCTCCAGCGTGTTGCGGGCGGTGGCGGCCTGGGCGCGGGCAGTCAGCAACAGCAGCAGCGCCATGGCCGCCGCGGCGCCGATGCTCGGTGACAGCATCTGGCGCAGCCAGTCGGCGCGCACCACTTTCGGATCCAGCCGATGCACGACGGTCAGGCCGTACTGCGCGATCGGGCGTATCGCCACCACATGCAACCCGGTGAACAGGGTGCCAGACGTGGCAAAGTGCACATGCCGGCCGATACCGCCGGCGGAGACCGGCACCTCGCCGCGCAATGCGGCGAGCGCGAAATCGCCCGGCGGCACCCTCTGGCCGCTGCGCGTGACCGGGTGGGGATAGCGGGCGAGCAGCGCGCCGTCGTCGCGGATCAGGGCAAAGCCGGTGGCCGGGGTTTCGGCGATATTCCTGAAGAAGCGCTCGAAATAGGCCGGCGCAAACGAGGAGACCAGCACCCCGCCATCCGAGCGGCCGTCCGGGCCGAGGCGCGGGCGGGAGGCATGCACCTGCACCCGGCCATCGACCCGGCTGACCACCACCGGGCTGATGAAGGTATGGCCGTCGCGGCTGCCCGGCGGCCAGGCCTTGACGTAGTCGCGGTCGGACAACACCAGGTTCGCCGGCGGTGTCACCGCCTCGCTGGCCACCGCGATATGGCCCTGTGGATCAATCGCACCGAGGGTTTCCACCGTCGGGGTGGCGAGGTCGGTGGCGCGGGCAAAATCATGCACGGCGCGGCTGGCGTGGATTTGCGGCCAGTCCATGTCGCCGATGAACGCGCCCATGCTGGCCAGAACGGCATCCTGGGTTTCCATCGCGCGCAGCACCTGCTCGTGCACCATGTCGACGGTGCGCGCCATTTGGCCGCGCGCGGAACTCATCACATTGTCCCAGGTCCACCAGCCGGCCAGCGCCAGGCAGACCACCGGCAGCAGCACCGAGGTCAGCCAAAGCCGCCCGAAGCCTGGTGCGCTGAGCGCCAGCCGGCGCGATCGGCGGGACGAACGGCGGGCGTCGGCGCTGCTCGCGCGCGGGCCGGCAGCCGCTGTCACCGTGCTTGTCATGACGTATTCATTCTCGCATGGCGGATGCTGTAGGGTGCCATTCCCGGCCGCTGACGCACAGTGAGTAGTGCGTTAATCTGCCGTCACTGACGGCCGGAGCTCGGCAGCGTCAGGCATCGTGGCGCCGCCCGGTGGCACGGCGCGAGCCTCGCCGGCGATGGCGGCTGGAGCGACCGTGATCACGAGAGTGGCGCCGGAATGCCACCGCGTGGTGTAGTGGGAGCAACCGCTGCGTGGGTCCGAACTGCCCGGCCGGAGCGGGGGCGGTTAACATGTGGATGGGATCACCAGGATGCGCGCCATAATGGCATCGGACCGGCGATGATCGGATGGCTGCTGCGCCTTGCGGGGCTGCGCAAGCGCCGCCGCCGTGTCTATGTCCAATCGCCGCTGCCACCGGCGGCGCCGGTCCGCCGACGGCACAAGGGCGAGGCTTCGATGCCGTTGCCGCCGGGGTATATCCAGGCGCGCGGCGAGGCGCCGTCGCCGCCGCCGCCGGCGCCGAAGCGAAGTTTCGGCCGATCCAGCATGCCGCTGCCGCCCGGACAGTTGCAGGGACCGAGCGCGGCCGCGGCCGACAAGCCCACTGCCTCAGCCTCGGTGGCGGGCGCCGCCGCGCGCCGGCAACACAACCGCGCTCTGCGGCGCCGCGCATCGCCGGCGCTGCTGCGCAAGCTCGCGAAACCCACGCTGATCGTCTGCCGCGGCGAACCGCCCCCATCGGCGGCCGCGCAACCCGCCGTGGTGCCGCCGGTCCGGCCGGCGCCGTCCTGGCTGCGGGCCCGGTTGCGGCGCTGGGCGCCGCGGCTGCGACGTGCCGGGCGGTTCGGCGTGATCTACCTGGCGCCGTTGGCGGTGCTGGTGGTGGTGGCCGGGCTGGTGCTGCGCGAGATGCGGCACGTCGGCATCGTGGTGATGCCGATCCCGGTGCCGGCCGAGGTTGCCGCCACCGGGCGCACGCCCAGCGTGCTGGCGGCGCATCTGATCGACCAGATCGACCGGATGCGGCGGCTGACCCTGGCCGATCGGAGCGACCGGCCGGAAGGCCGCATCCCGCCGTCGCCGCCGGTTGGGCCGCCGGCGCCGCTGCTGTCGCGCCGCGGCATCGCCAGCTATCTGCGCGATCTATTCGCCGCGCCGGTGCAACGGGTGACCGCCGATCTGGTGACGCAGCCGGATGGCAAGCTGTCATTGCGGATGCATATGACCGGCGCCGGGGAGATCGCCAGCCAGAACGGAATAACCATCGAGCAGATCGATCCGGCGATCCGCTTCGTCTCCGCCGAGGTGTGGCGGATCGCCAACCCGGTGCTCTATGCCTGGTACAAGACCGAGATCGAGCCGCGCCCCGCCGTGGTGATCGCGGCGATGCGCTCGCTGTTGAAAGCGATCGACGCCGGCCAGCAGTCGGTCGACCACAAGGCGCGGCAGACCATCTCCGTGCTGCTCGCCCGTGCCCAGATGACGGCCGGCGACGAGCACGGCGCGCTGGAGACGCTGGATGGGCTGGGTCAACCGGGCAAGCTCGACCCTGCGGCCTGGGCGGTGCGTGCGACAGTGCTGCTGAACATGGGCCAGGGCGCCCACGCCGGAGAGGCGCAGCAGCGCGTGCTGGCGCTGGCGCCGAATTCAGCCTGGGCGCATGTCTCCACCGCCCGGTTCTATCTGAGCGTCGGCAAGTTCAGCGACGCCTATAAACAGGCCCGCACCGCCAGCCGCATCGCCCCCGATGATGGCGCCGCGCTGATGCTGGAGAGTGCCGCACTGCTCACGCTGCATCGGGTGCCCGAGGCTATCGAGGCGGCGCGCCAGGCGATGCGGCTGGCGCCGTCCCAGCCGGGCGTCCAGGAGGCGCTCGGCAATGCGTTGCTCGCAACGCGGCGCCCCGACCTGGCGCTAGGGCTGTACGACAGCGAATTGAAGCTGCACCCCGGACGGGTGACGGCGCTGATTGGCCGGGCGCGCGCATTGCAGGCACTGGGCCATCACGAGGACGCGCTGGCCGCCACCGAGGAGGCGCTGCGGATCACCCCGAACAACGGCACCGCCATGCTGCTGCGGGCCTGGAGCCTGCTGGCGCTGAAGCGGCCGCAGGACGCGCTGACCAGCTTCGAAACGCTGCTGCGCAGCCGGCCGGAGATGCCGCCATTGCTGCAAGGCAAGGCCGCCGCGCTGGCGGCCCTGGGTCGCAACGCCGATGCGTTGGTGGTGCTGAAGCAGTTGAACACCCTGGTGCCGAACAACGAGAAACTGCAGGCTGAAATCAAGCGGGTGCAGGGTCTGACGAAATAGCCGGGGGTCTGATCATCGGCCGGCGTACGATCCGGGTCGCTCATATCGTCGCCATAATGCCTGCGGCCATGTTCGTTGCATTCCAGTCGGCAAGCAAGCAGCGAAATGCCGCCGAACTGTTCAACCACCCGCAACTTTTTCCTGCTAATCTGCCGGCCAG